>JARKSS010000527.1 GCA_029974175.1 Vicinamibacterales bacterium | reverse complement strand
ATCGCCGTCGGCGCCGGCGACCTGTGGCCCGCGGGGCACTGGTGGTACCAGTTCGCCCTGGCCTCCTGCCCGACCGACGTGCTCCAGACCTCGATCGCGAACCTCGAGTTCGACGACCCGTGCTGGATCGAGGCGGGCGAGCAGCTCGAGGACTTCCTGGCGATCCAGCCCTTCAACGAGGGCTTCCTGGCGACCCCGGCGCAGACCGGAGCCGACAGCTCGAACGGCCTCATGGCCAACCAGACCGCGGCCATGGAGTTCATGGGCCCGTGGAACGCCGGCACCATCGGCTCGCTCACGCCGGAGGGCGTGGCGCCCGAGTGGCTCGGCTGGTTCCCGTTCCCGAGCATTCCCGGGGCGGCGGGCGACCCGACGATCACCATGGGCGGCGGTGACGGCTGGGGTGTCTCGGCCGACGCCCCCGACGAGGCGGTCGAACTGGTGAAGTACCTCTCGAGCGCCGACGTTCAGCGTCGCTTCGCCGAAGCCGGGTCGGGCATCCCCGCCAACCCGGAGGCGGCCGACGCGCTGACCGACCCGAACCTGAAGGCGATCGCCGCGGGCCTCGCCGGCTCGTCGTACGTGCAGCTCTGGCTGGACAGCGCGCTCGGGCCGGCCTTCGGCAACCCGCTCAACCAGGCCATCGTCAACATCTTCGGCGGGACCGGTACCCCCGAAGATGTCGTCCAGGCTCTGAAGGACACCGCCGCGGCCCAGTAAGCCCCGTCGGAACCCTCTGAGGCAGGGCCCGCACCCCGGGCCCTGCCTCACCCTGAGCGCCGACGCCTCGCCGAACGACACGTGACATGACCCAGCTCCCCACCCCCGCCCCCCGCCGTCGCGGCCTCGCCCGGCAGCGCCTCGAGATCGCGTTCTTCACCGGACCCGCCCTCGTCGTGTTCCTCGGCTTCGTGATCCTGCCCGTCGCGCTCGCCGCGTTCTACAGCCTCTACAACTGGAACGGGCTCGGCCCGCTCGAGCGCTTCATCGGCATCGACAACTACGTGCGCGCGCTGAACGACCCGGTGTTCCTGCGCGCGATCGGCAACAACTTCGCGATCCTGGGGCTCTCGCTGCTCATCCAGGGGCCCCTCGCGATCGCGGTGGCCCTGCTCCTCAACCGCCGCCTGCGCGGCCGCGCGGTGTTCCGCGCCCTCATCTTCGTCCCGTACGTGCTCGCCGAGGTCATCGCCGGCCTGTCCTGGAAGCTGATCCTCTCCCCCCGCGGCGGCGTCAACGCCCTCCTCGAATCGGTCGGCCTCGGCGACCTCGCCCAGCCCTGGCTGGCGAATCCCGACATCGCCCTCGGGGTGATGTTCGTCATCCTCACCTGGAAGTACCTGGGCTTCGCGATCCTGCTGATGCTCGCGGGACTCCAGGGAGTGCCCCAGGAGCTCCAGGAGGCCGCCGCGATCGACGGCGCCAGCTGGTGGCAGACGCAGTGGCGCATCACGCTGCCCCTGCTGGCGCCGACCATCCGCATCTGGGCCTTCCTGTCGATCATCGGGTCGCTCCAGCTGTTCGACATGGTGTGGGTCACCACGA
The DNA here is from genome assembly GCA_029974175.1 of Vicinamibacterales bacterium. GTDB lineage: Bacteria > Acidobacteriota > Vicinamibacteria > Vicinamibacterales > Fen-181 > JARKSS01. The sequence continues at coordinate 309 of JARKSS010000527.1, read as the reverse complement.
AGGGCGGCCCCGTCGGCGCGACCAACACGATGGCGGTCTACATGCTGCAGAACGGGCAGGGTGCGCCCGGCTACGGCAGCGCCGTGGCGGTCATCCTGTTCGTCGTCTCCCTGATCGTCGCCCTGGTGTTCCAGCGCACGATCATGCGCCGGGATCTCGCGGGCGCCCTGACCGGGAAGGGGCGCTGACATGACCGCTCTCGACACCGCGGCGCGTCGCCGTCGCATCGACTGGGGCCAGCCCTGGGTCTACCTGGTGGCGCTCATCGCCGCCGCCGTCGCCGTCGGGCCGGTCGCCTACGTCTGGGTG
>JARKSS010000523.1 GCA_029974175.1 Vicinamibacterales bacterium | reverse complement strand
AACCAGCTGCTGCGGATCGAAGAGGCACTCGGAGCGTCGGCCCGCTACGCCGGGCGCGAGGCGTTCAAGCAGCTCGCGTCGTGATTACGCGTCGTCCACCGCAATCCTGAGCGACCTGAGGAAGCGCCGGTCGGACTCGGTCACCGAGTAGGCCGGCGCCTGCAACCCGCGGGCGGCGCCAGCGGGCGCCGCCTGGGCGGGTCGCTCCCGTTCCGCGGGCCCGCCGCTCTCGGCCCGCGCCCGGTTCAGCGCAACTCGAAACCCGATCCCCGCCGCCCGAGCCCGCTCGAAACACGCCTGCACGCGCGGGTCTGACGCGAGCGCCGCCTCGATGGCCGCCATCAGCTCCCGCCCGATCCTGTCGATGAGCTCTTCGTTCATGGTCATTTCGCGGGCCAAAGACCGTAATCCCCGCCCGTTGCCAGGAGACAGCCCGGCCCCACCCCTGTCGGGGTTGCCCTTCCGCTTGTAGTAGAGGGAATCGCGAAGTGCGGTTCTGAGCGCATCTTACGGGCACGGCCGGCGGGTGTCAAGGAAATGACGGCCCGGATCCGCCCCGCTGGCGCGGCGGGGACCTTTCAGGCGGACTACAATGGGCCGCCAATGGCCGACCCTCCGCCGCTGCTCGACGTCAGGCACCTCACCACCGTCTTCGACGGCCCGTCCGGCGCGCTCGTCGCGGTCGAGGACGTCAACCTGAGGATCGGTCCCAGGGAGACCGTCGCGCTCGTGGGGGAATCGGGCAGCGGGAAATCGGTCACCGCCCTCTCGATCCTGCGGCTCATCGAGCCACCCGGGCGGATCGCGGCCGGGGAGATCCGGTTTCGCGGACGCGACCTCCGGTCTCTCGGCGAGGAAGAAATGCGCCAGGTTCGCGGCCGCGAGATCGGCCTGGTCTTCCAGGAGCCCGCGCGGGCGCTGAACCCGGTGTTCACCATCGGGGCCCAGGTGGCCGAGGCGTTCGAGGTGCACCGGCTGGCCACCGGGCGCGAGGCCCGTGACAGGGCCGTCGAGATGCTCGCGGCCGTCGGCATCCCGAATGCGGCCGACCGCGCTCGCGACTACCCGCACCAGCTGTCGGGAGGACTACTCCAGCGGGCAGCCATCGCGGCCGCGCTCGCGTGCCGGCCGGCGCTGGTCGTTGCCGACGAGCCGACCTCGGCGCTCGACCAGGACCTTCAGGCGCAGGTGCTCGACCTGCTCGCCGGGCTGCGGGCGTCGTTTGGCCTTTCGATGCTCCTCATCACCCACGACCTCGACGTGGCTTCGCGCGTCTCGGACCGTGTCGCGGTGATGTATTCGGGACGCATCGTCGAGGAGGGTCCGTCACGGCTCGTGCTCGGCGTCCCCGCGCACCCGTACACGGCCGCGCTCATCGCGGCCTCACCCAAGGGAGTGCCCGGCCGCTTCCACGCACTCGAGGGCTCGGTTCCGCCGCTCGGCTCGCAGGGCCCGGGATGCGCCTTCGCCCCCCGCTGCGTCAGGGCGGCGCCAGACTGCCAGGCGCGTCCCCCCGGGACCGCCCCGCTCGATGCCGGCCATACCGTGGCTTGCCATCACCCTGAAAGGGTGGTCAATGGCTGACGAAGCGCCGCTGCTGGTCGTGCGTCATCTCGTCAAGGAGTACACCCGTCGCCGGGGGATGCTGCTCCGGGCCTCTAGGGTCCGCGCGGTGGACGACGTGAGCTTCGAGCTGGGCCGAGGGGAAACGCTCGGCCTCGTCGGACAGTCTGGCAGCGGCAAGACGACGACCGCCCGCATGGTGCTCCGCTTGACCGAGCCGACCTCGGGCGAGGTGTGGTTCGACGGCCGGGACGTGCTGGGACTCCGCGGCGCCGGCCTGCGGCGGCTGCGCCGCCAGATGCAGATGGTCTTCCAGGATCCGTGGTCGTCGCTGAACCCCCGGATGCGGGCTGGTGCGATCGTCGAGGAGCCGCTGGTCATCCACGGGGTCGGCGACCGCGCGGCGCGACGCGAGCGGGTGGCGGAACTGTTCCGGCTGGTCGGGCTCGATCCCTCCGAGGCCCGCCGCTATCCCTCCGAGCTCAGTGGCGGCCAGCGCCAGCGCATCGGCCTGGCCCGCGCGCTCGCGCTCGAACCGTCGCTCCTCGTTGCGGACGAACCCGTCTCCGCGCTCGACGTGTCGGTGCAGGCCCAGGTGCTCAACCTTTTGATGGACCT
>JARKSS010000510.1 GCA_029974175.1 Vicinamibacterales bacterium | reverse complement strand
CTGGTCCTCGATGAAGTCGCCAAAGTGGCTGTCGCCGTCCTCGCCGATCGGCGTCTCCAGGCCGATCGGCTGCTGGGCGATCTTGAACACCCGGCGGATCTTCTCCACCGGCATCTCCCTCTTGGCGGCAATCTCCTCGGGCGTGGGCTCGCGGCCCAGTTCCTGCACGAGGAAGCGGCTGACCCGGCTGAGCTTGTTGATTGTCTCGATCATGTGGACCGGGATGCGGATGGTCCGGGCCTGGTCGGCGATCGCGCGGGTAATGGCCTGGCGGATCCACCAGGTGGCGTAGGTCGAGAACTTGTAGCCGCGGCGGTACTCGAACTTGTCCACGGCCTTCATGAGGCCGATGTTCCCCTCCTGGATCAGGTCGAGGAACTGCAGCCCGCGGTTCGTGTACTTCTTCGCGATCGACACGACGAGGCGGAGGTTGGCCTCGACCAGCTCGCGCTTGGCCTGCTCGGCCTGCGCCTCGCCGCGCCGGATGGTGTCGAGCGTCCGCTTGAGCTGGGCGGGCGTCTCCTCGAGGATCTCGGCCTGGCGCTTCACCTCGGCGCGCAGCTCCTTCAGCTTCTGCGCCATGGCCTTTCGCTCTTCTTCCTTCGGGCGCGACCGGCGCGTCTTGGTGGCCAGCAGCCGCTCGAGGTTGTCGGCCTCGCGCTGCAGCCGCTGCACACGCTCGACCCCCTCCTTGATGTCCTCGACCAGGCGGCGCTTGATCTGCTCGGTGAACTCGATCTTCCGGATCAGCTGCGAGAGGTGGACCCGGGCGCGCATCGCCTTCCACCGCGCCCGGCGGTACTTCTTCTTGTCCTTCTTCGCGGTGCCCTCGAGCTTCTCGACGGCCTTCTCGTACGCCTGCCGGGCCTTCCGGACGGCGTCGATCTGGCGCAGGACCTCGCGGGTCCGTTCGGCGATCCGCTCGTCGGTGATCTCCTCGTCGTTGAAGATCACCAGCTCGCGGATGGTCCGCTCGCCGGCCTTCAGCTGATCGCCCATCTCGATGACCTTGCGGGCCACCGTCGGCGTCCGCGAGATCGACTTGATCACGGCAAGCTTGCCGCGCTCGATCCGCTTGGCGATCTCGACCTCGCCCTCGCGCGTCAGCAGCGGGACCGTGCCCATCTCGCGCAGGTACATCCGGACCGGGTCGTTCGTCTTGTCCAGGGCCCCGGGCGTGAGGTCGAGCTCCAGTTCCTCGCCGGCCTCCTGCTTGTCCTCACGGTATTTCTGCTCGGAATCGACGACCTCGATCCCGGCCGTGCCGAACGTGTTGAACAGGTCGTCGAGTTCGTCGGGGGAGGTGATGTCGGACCGCAGCAGGTCGTTCACCTCGTCGTAGAGCAGGTAGCCTTTCTCCTTGCCGATGGAGATCAGCTGCCGGACCTCGTCGTATTTGTCCTCGAGCGACAAGGGCGTCTCCTCTCAAATATCCGCGCGCCTGGCGGAGGCGCGGTCACCCCCGCCAGCGCTAGGTCGAAAGCTGTTCGATCAGCCGAATCAGTTCCATCTTCCGCCGGTACAACTCCGCCATCCGCCTCTCGGCGTCGCCGCCCTGCAGGCCGTCGATCTCGCGCTGCAGGCCGGCCCGCTCGCGCTCGTACCGCAGCCGCTTGAGCGTCGCCACGCACTCGGCGAGCGGGGCTGGCGCGGCTGGCTCGGCTGCGATGCTGGTGACCAGCCGCGCTTCCTCCATACTTAGACGTCCGAGAAGCGCCGAGGGGACCTCGTGTGGCGACTCGGCGTGCAGTCCCCGCGCCAACTCGAGGATCCGCCGGGTGACCAGGCCCTCGAGGTCGTCCTCCTCGAGGGCGGCCAAGGCCTCGAGGCCCGCCTCCGGGTCCTGGACGAGCCCCCAGATCAGGCCGCGCTCGGCGGGCCTGACCTGACCAAAGCTCGGCAATTCCCGTGCCGTCACCGCGGGCCGCCGCTCCACCGCCGCCCGCCGGATTTCCGCCCGCACCACCTCCTCGGTGATCCGGGCCCGGTGCGCCAGGCGATCGGCGAACTGATCGCGGGCCGCGGCGTCCGGTATCCGGGCTGCCACCGGCAGCATCCGGTTCAGGAACTCGCGGCGCGCCTCGTCGCTGCCGAAGTCGCGGCCCTGCGACGCCCGGTCGATCAGGTAGTCGAGGTACGGCCGCGAGCCTCGAATCAGGTCCAGGTACGGCCCGACTCCCTGCTTGCGGATGTACCCGTCGGGGTCGTCACCTGGCGGGAGCAGCGCCACGTTCACCAGGAACCCTTCCTGGACCAGCAGCAGCGACGACCGCTCGGCCGCCCCCTGCCCGGCCGCGTCCGGGTCGTAGCTGAGTACCACTTTCGATGCAAAACGCCGCAGCAGGTGCGCCTGCTGCGCGGTCAGCGCCGTCCCGCACGAGGCGACCACCGTCAGGACCCCCCCCTGCAGCGCCTGGGCGAAATCGAAGTACCCCTCCACCAGCACCGCGTACCCGAGCCGTCGGATGTCCGCTTTCGTCAGGTTCAGCCCGTAGAGCGTCCGCCCCTTCGAGTAGATCGGCGTTTCGGGCGAGTTCAGGTATTTCGGCTGCTGATCGGGATCCATCGACCGGCCGCCGAAGGCCACGATCGAGCCGCTGTCGCGCGCGATCGGGATCATCAGGCGGCCCCGGAACCGATCGACCGTCTGCCCGTCGTCGCGTTGCACCACCAGGCCGCTGCGGAGCAGCAGCGGCAGCTCGAACCCCTGTCCCAGGAGCCACGATTTCAGCGCCTCGCGTGCCGGGGGCGCGAAGCCGAGCCCCAGGCGATCGACCGTCTCGCGGCTGAGACCCCGGTCAGCCAGCTGCTGCCGGGCGCGCGCCCCGGCACGGCCGGCGAGCTGCTCGCGGAACCACGCGGCGGCGCGCTCGTGCACCTTCAGCAGCGCCTCGCGTTCGAGCGCGTCGTCCGGGTCGCCAGCGGTCCGTTCGGGCACCGTCACCCCGAACTTTGCCGCGAGCAGGCGGACCGCCTCCTGGAAACCGACCTTCTCCTGCAGCTCGACGAACTTGAAGACGTCCCCCCCGGTCTGGCAGCCGAAGCAGTAGAAGAACCCCTTGTCCGGGTTGACCTGGAACGAGGGGGTCTTCTCCTGGTGGAACGGGCACAGCCCCTTCCAGGTTGCTCCCGCCTTCTTCAGCGGCACGTAATCCTGCACCACCCGGACGATGTCCGCCCGGGCGCGCAGGTCGTCGATGAAGGACGCTGGAAAGAGGGCCACAATTACAGCCGGCGCTCGTCAGTCTTTCAGCTCCACCACCGTCACCCCGCCGCCGCCCTGGTCCGCCGGCGCCTGTTCGTACCGGGACACGAGCGGGTGCGTTCGGAGGTACTCGGCGATGGCGCGGCGCAGCTGCCCGGTGCCATATCCGTGAATCACGCGCATCGTGCGCTGGTCTCCGAGCAGCATCTCGTCGAGGAACCGCTCGGTGCGCGCGAGCGCCTCTTCCACCGTGCAGCCGATCACGTTCAGGTCGGCGGTCAGCCCCTCCGCCCGCGGTGCGGCCTGCACGTTCACGGTGACCCGGGCCGCCGGGGCGGACCCCGTTCCCTGCGCTCTCGAAACGACCCGAAGGTCGGAGGTCCGTGCCCGGACCCGCTTGCCCAGCACCTCGACCTCCGCCTCATCCACGTGGATTGCCGCCAGCGTGCCCTGGAGGCCCAGGCTCGTGACGACGACCCGGTCGCCGACCTCTGCGGGGCGCTCGTCGGGAGGCGGCGGGGCGACGCGTTCCGGCTCGCCTGCGCGGAAACGGGCAACGGCCTCGTCGAGCGCCCGCCTGGCCTCGAGGCGAGCGGCGCCCGCCTCACCGGTGGAGATGATGGCCGGCCCCGCCCGTTTCGACGCCCGGCGCTCGGCTTCTGCGGCCAGTCCGGCGGCTTTCTTCTTGAGATCCTCGACGACCCGGTCGATCTCGCGCCGCGCCTCGCGCAGCTGCTCGTCGAGGCGCGCTTCGACACGGCGGCGGAACGACTCTTCGCGCTGCCGCAGGCTGTCCTCGCGGGCCTTCACCCGCGCTTCGGCATCCATCAGCACCTGCCGCTCGCGTGCCGCCAGCCGGCGCTCGTGATCGAGGTCGTGCAAGTTCTGGTCGATGCGCGCGAGGTGTTCGGCCAGCTTGGCGTCACGGGCGCTCAGGTTCTCGCGTGCCGCCGCCAGCACCTCCTGGCGGAGCCCCAATCGGCCTGCGATCTCGAGCGCGAGGCTGCGCCCGGGCGAGCCGTAGACGAGGCGGTAGGTCGGGGCGAAGGTGGCAGGGTCGAAGCCGAAGGCCGCGACCGCAACCCCGGGAGTCGTGGTCGCGTAGGTCTTCAGCGGCTCCGCGTGGCTCGTGCAGATGACGATCGCCCCGCGCGTCCGGAAGTGGTCCACGACGGCCACCGCGAGGGCGCCTCCCTCGGCCGGGTCGGTGCCCGACCCGAGCTCGTCGAAGAGCACCAGCGCCGGCAACGCCAGCATCCGGTCCATCGACACGATGTTGGTGATGTGCCAGGAGAAGGTGCTGAGGTTGGCGTCGATCGACTGCTCGTCGCCGATGTCGGCGAACACCCCGCGGAACACCGGCAGCTTCGACCCAGGGGCGGCGGGGATGTGAAGCCCGGCCTGCGCCATCAGCGCCACGAGGCCGGCCGTCTTCAGCGCCACCGTCTTGCCGCCGGTGTTCGGCCCCGTGATCACGAGCACGGTGGCGGGGGGCGTCAGCAGGATGTCCACCGGCACCGGCTCGGCAGGCATGTCGCGGGGGTCGCGGCGAACGCGGCGCTCCCCTTCTTCGGCCTCCCCGTTGTCCGCGCCGGGGCCCGCGAGTTGCTCGGCGACCGCGCGAATCAGCAGGGGATGGCGCGCCGACCGCAGTTCGAGGCCGCCGTCGCCCGAAATCACCGGCTCGATGCCGCCCACCAGGGACGAGAAGCGCGCCTTGGCCTGGATCACGTCGAGCTCGGTCGCAACGTCCAGCGTCCGCTGCAGATCGAGCGCCCGCCGGCGGAAGGCGTCGGTGAGCGCCAGCAGGATGCGCCGGACCTCCGCCGCCTCCTGCTCCTCCAGCGCGACGATCTCGTTGTTGACCTCGACCGTGCTGAGGGGTTCCAGGTACAGGCTCGCGCCGCTCGACGAGGCGCCGTGAATGATGCCGGGAATGGCCGCCCGGTGTTCGGCGCGGACGACCAGCACGTAGCGGCCGTTGCGATCCGTGACGATCTGGTCCTGCAGGTAGCGGGAGGTGTCGCGCCCCCGGAGGTACGACTCGAGCGTGCTGCGCAGGCGGGCCCGCTGTCGGCGCAGGCGGTCACGGATCGCCCGCAGTTCCGGGCTTGCGTTGTCGGCGACATCCCCGCTCGCGTCGATCTTCTCGCGGATGTCGGCTGCCTCGGCCTTGAACGACGCAGCCTGCTCGACCAGGCTTCCGAGCAAGGGGAAGTGCCCTGCGGCCCCGCGAATGGCAGCCCGCGTCTGCTCGACGGAGTCGAGGAAGTCGGCCAGGCCGAGCAACCGGGCCGGTTCGAGCGGGCGGCCCTCGACGGCCAGCGACGCCAGGGTGCTCTGAATATCGGGCGGCGCCTGCAGGGGGAACGCACCGCCGTCGGCGAGATAGCGGGTGCCCTCGGTCGTGCCGGCAAGGGCTTGGGCGACGCGCCGCGGGTCGGTATGCGGGCGGAGGCCGGCGAGGCGCTCCCGCCCGAGGGGCGTGGCCGCCTGGCCGCACACCGCCTCGACGATTCGCGGGAATTCCAGGGCCTGCTGGGCGGCTCGCTGCATAGAGGGTGGATGACCCGGCTATCCGGAGGCAACCTCCCACACTAACACAACCCGGCGCCTGGCGCAACGCGCGAAGGGCCCGGCCCGATCCTACAAGTGGTTGATCAAGCTGGCCGTCGTGGCCGCGCCGAACCCGTTGTCGATGTTGACCACCGTCACCCCGCCGGCGCAGCTGTTGAGCATTCCGAGAAGGGCGGCAACCCCGTTGAAGCTGGCGCCGTAGCCGATGCTGGTCGGGACGGCGATCACCGGCACGCTCACGAGGCCTGCCACGACGCTCGGGAGGGCTCCCTCCATGCCGGCCACCACGATGATCACGCGTGCCGCACTGAGGCGGTTCTGCGCGCTGAGGAGGCGGTGGAGACCCGCCACGCCGACGTCGTACAGGCGATCGACCTGGTTTCCCATCAGCTCGGCCGTGACGGCGGCCTCCTCGGCCACGCCTAGGTCTGAGGTGCCGGCGGCGGCAACCAGGATCAGCCCCTTGCCGGGAACGATGTCCTTTTGTTGCAAGGTGATAGCACGAGCTTCGGGGTGGAACACGGCGCCCGGCACCTGCTCGCGGACCGCCGCGAAGGCCTCGGTGTTCGTGCGGGTCACCAGCAGGCTCTGGCCCCGGTCGACGATGCGCGAGGCGATGGCGGCGATCTGGGCCGGACTTTTGCCTGTACCGAGGATGACCTCGGGAAAGCCCTGCCGGAGGACCCGGTGGTGGTCCACGCGGGCAAACCCCAGGTCTTCGAACGGCAGGTCGCGCAGATAGGCGTGGAGGCGGCGTTCGGCATCGGTCGGGGAAACCCGGCCTGCGGCGACCTCGTCAAGCAGATCGCGAAGAGGCGGCAGGGTCATCGGGTACCCCGGAGCGGCGAGGCGGGTGGCAATTGACGTTTCATGGCTGGGCAATATAATGACTCTTCTGGTCCCGACCCGGTACGGCTTCCCCTATGACGCCCACTGAAACTCTCATCCTCGGGGCGTACTTTTTCATCCTCAGCATCTTGGCGGTGTACGGCTGGCACCGTTACTACCTTGTGTATCTTTACATGAAGCACAAGGGACGCGAGGTAGCCCGGCCGGAGGTGCCGGCCGAGTGGCCCGAGGTGACCGTTCAACTCCCCCTCTACAACGAGATGTACGTGGTGGACCGCCTGCTGCAGGCGGTCTGCCGGATGGACTACCCCCGCGACCGGCTGGAGATCCAGGTCCTCGACGATTCCACCGACGAGACACAGGAGATCGCCAGGCTCGCGGTGCAGCGCTACGCCGCGTTGGGCTTCGACATCAAGTACCTGCACCGCGACGAGCGGACCGGTTTCAAGGCCGGGGCCCTCGACGCGGGGCTGCGGGTGGCCCGGGGCCGTTTCGTGGCCATTTTCGACGCCGACTTCGTTCCCCGGCCCGATTTCCTCAAGCGGACCATCCCGTACTTCGCCGAGCCGCGGGTGGCCATGGTCCAGGCGCGTTGGACCCACCTCAACGGCGACTACTCGCTGCTGACGCGCGTGCAGTCGATCCTGCTCGACGCGCACTTCGTCCTCGAACACGGCGGGCGGAACCGCTCGGGCCGGTTCTTCAACTTCAACGGGACGGCCGGCGTCTGGCGGCGCGAGGCGATTGCCTCGGGTGGCGGGTGGCAGCACGACACGCTGACCGAGGACCTCGACCTGAGCTACCGGACCCAGCTCGAGGGCTGGCAGTTCGTGTTCCTCCCCGACGTCGAGGCGCCAGCCGAGGTGC
>JARKSS010000228.1 GCA_029974175.1 Vicinamibacterales bacterium | reverse complement strand
CACAACTGGTGGGGCAACTCGGTCTTCGTGGACTTCGCCTCGGGGAACTGGAGCGAGGGGCTGACGGCCTACCTGGCCGATCACCTGATACAGGAGCAGCGCAGCGCGGGGGCGGAGTACCGCCGCGCGACGCTGCAGAAGTACCGCAACTACGTGCGGGACGGCCGCGACTTCCCGCTGACCGAGTTCCGCGCCCGCGAGAGCGCCGCCACCGAGGCGATCGGATACGGGAAGGCGCTGATGGCCTTCCACATGCTGCGCCGATCGGTCGGCGACGAGGTCTTCCGGAAGGCGCTTGCGCGCTTCTACCGCGACTTCAAGGGAAGGCGGGCGTCGTTCGACGACCTGCGCCGGACGTTCGAATCGGAGAGCGGCCGCAGCCTTGCCAGGTTCTTTGGTGACTGGATCGAGCGCGCCGGCGCGCCCACGCTGGCGGTGACGGCGCAGCGGACGCGCGGAGGCCAGGTCGTGGTCCCGGCCGTGCCGGGAAACGCCGCGCCGGGCTGGCGCGTCGCCGGCACGCTGCGACAGACGCAAGGGGGGCCGCCCTTCGCCGTGGACGTCCCGATCGCCATCCAGACGGTGAACGGTGTCGAGCGCCGCATCGTGCGGATGGAAGGAACCGAGCAGGCCTTCGCCTTCGACATCGCGTCCGAGCCACTGGCTCTTCACGTGGACCCGGACTTCGACGTCGTCAGGCGGCTTGACCCCCGCGAGACCCCGGCGTCGATTGGTCAGATCTTCGGCGAGCCGCGCGTCCTGGCGATCGTGCCCGCCTCGGCCCCCGAGCGCGAGCAGCGTCAGTGGCGCCAGCTCTTCGAGGGCTGGCGATCCGCAAGCCACGAGGTGGAGGTGCGAACCGACCGGGAGGTGGCGTCGCTGCCGGCCGATCGCGCCGTGTGGATCGCGGGGCGCCACAACGCGTTTGCGGACCAGGTCCTCACCCGAGCCGGCCTCGACCTCGCCGGCGGCTTCGTCGAGCTGGACGGGCAGCGCGTGCCCCTGGACGCACACACCCTCGTCGTGATTGCCAGGCACCCGGCGACCGCGGAGAAGGCGGTGGGGTGGCTCGCCGTCGACCCGATCGAAGCGTTCCCGGGGCTGGGGCGCAAGCTCCCGCACTACGGGAAGTACTCGTACCTGGCGTTCGAGGGTGCCGAGCCGGCCAACACCGTCAAGGGGCAGTGGACGCCGGCCGACTCGCCGATGACGGTCTACCTTCGCGGGGCCGGGGAATCGAGCGAAGCTGGCCCGGCTAGGCTCTCCGCGCTCGAGCCCGAGCGGCGGAAGCCGCTGATCGAGCTTCCGCCGGCCTTCTCGGAGCGATCGCTCGAGGCGCACGTGGCGTTCCTCGCCGATCCCGCGCGGGGCGGACGGATGCCGGGCACCGAAGGCCACGACGAGGCGGCGCGCTACATTGCCGAGCAGTTCAAGGTCATCGGGCTTGCCCCCGGCGGAGACGAGGGTGGGTACTTCCAGGAGTTCGCCCTGCCCCGTGACGCTGCATGGAAAGCGGCCGGCGGTACCCGCGCGGCGGCCTCCAACGTGATCGGCTACATCCCGGGAACGCGCAGCGAGTGGAAGGGGCAATCGGTGGTCGTGTCGGCGCACTACGACCACCTTGGTGCCGGGTGGCCCGACGTCCACAAGGGAGACGAGGGGAAGGTGCACCCCGGTGCTGACGACAACGCAAGCGGCGTGGCGGTGATGCTCGAGCTGGCGCGGCTGCTGGCATCGGCCTCGCCCCCGGCACGCTCGATCGTCTTCATCGCTTTCTCCGGCGAGGAGGCAGGCAGGCTGGGGTCGCGCCATTACGTCGAGCAGGCCGGCCTGTTCCCAGCCCGGCAGGCCATCGGCGTGGTCAACTTCGACACGGTCGGCCGCCTGGGGCCGCGGCCGGTGTCGGTGCTGGGCACGGGAACGGCCTCCGAGTGGCCGCACATCTTCCGCGGTGCGAGCTTCGTCACCGGCGTCGAAAGCCTCAACGTCCCCAATCCGCCCGAGGCGTCGGACCAGGCAAGCTTCACGGCCCTCGGCGTTCCGGGGGTGCAGCTGTTCGCCGGGGCGCACGCCGACTATCACCGTCCTACCGATACGGCGGACAAGATCGACCTCGCCGGCCTGGTGAAGGTTGCGACCCTGGCTCGCGAGGCGATTGCCTACCTGGCCGAGCGGGCCGAACCGCTGACGGCCGCGGCCGGGCGCGGGGGCGGCCAGTCTCCGGCGGC
>JARKSS010000461.1 GCA_029974175.1 Vicinamibacterales bacterium | reverse complement strand
CGGTCCTGCTCGTAGCGCCCGCAGGCAAACCAGAAGATCTCGCGGAACAGCTCCGGCTGCATGGCGGCGACGACGCGCAGCGCCTCGAGGTAGCTGGTGCCCGCGGTCTTCAGGTGGACGAGGCCGCGCGTCTCGCGTGCGACCGCGCCGTAGAGGCTGAACTTGTCGGATCCCGAATGAAGGCTGAGCTTGTAGGGACCGAGGGCGCGCGCGATGGCGGCGTGGCCGGCCAGGTGCCGGCCGAATTCCTCCAGCTCGCCGATGTAGTCCACGCCCTTCTCGAACCGGCCAACGAACCGGGGCGCAAGGCTGACCCACTTCACCCCGAGCCGCCGCAGCTCTGTCGCCACGAACACGTGCTCGGCGTGCGAGGTCGGTGCCTCGGTCTCGTCAACCGACACCTCCACCTCGAACGGCCGGCCGTCGGCGCGTTCGCAAAGGTGGCGGTAGAGCGCAGCCACGTGCGCCACGGCGGCCCCGTACTTGATCACCACCCTCGCGACCGTGTCCTCGTCGAAGGAGACGTGGACGCCCTCGATGTCGAACGGCTGCCCGACGTACCGGGCCACGAGCGCCTGCAGCGAAGTCTCGAGCCGATCCCACGACACCCGCGTGAGTGCCCACGCCAGGTCCTCGCGGCCGGCCGAGGCCCCCGCCGCATCTACCATCCCCCCGGGATCGATCGTGAAAAGGGTGAACCCGGCCTCGAGGCAGGCGTCGATCTCCCCGGCCTCCTTCAGGTGGTCGGCATCCGCCCCCACGCCGCCGGTCCAGCCTTCCTCGAAGGCGCCCCACGTCGCATCGTCGAGCACCTGCACTGGCGTGCGGCTCGTGCGGGTCATCTCGCGGGTCGACTGCTGTGCGAAGACCGGTGCCACGTCCGGGGCGGCAGCGCGCAGTGCCCGGACGTGCCCGGGGGTGGCGAGGCCCAGCCGGTCTCCGAACCCCGCCGAAGTGCGCAGGCCGATCGGCGCGGGGCGGAGCCACGGGAGATGCTTCCGCAGCGCAATCGCGTTGCGAGGGCTTGCCGGGCCGGTCACCAGCACCTGCCCCGCGTGTTCGGCGCGCTCGCCCTCGAGCTCCGCGATCGGCGGAGCATCGCGGGGGAGCAGCGCGACGAGCCGGCGGCTCGCGCCTTCCCTGGCCAGGGCCCATTCGCCCCCGGCCGCCCCGACGACCGACCGGGCGACCAGCCCGGGCACATTCGCCGACAGGATCTTCATCACGCCTCTTTGGCCAGCCGGTAGAGCATCTCACCGGCGCGCGGCACCACCAGGATGCCCTCGTCCTCGCGCCCCGTCCACTCGTTCAAGTCGATCGTCTTCGGGTCGAGGTAGCCCAGGTTGATGCGCTCGCACCGCTCCTTCGGGATGCCGGTCGCGAGCGTCACGGTAATCCGCGGGCGCTCCTCCCGGGTGGCGGCGTCGTACTCGCCAAGTCCCTTGACGTGCGTGGAGTGGGCCAGGATGGCCCCCGGGTAGTGCTTGAACCGGTCCCACTGGCGGAGGAAGTAGTCGCGGCAGTGATAGCCGACCTCGTCGATCAGCGTGCCGTGGGTATAGCTCACCTCGGTCACGCCGGGCGCGTAGATCACCACCTCGCCGCCGTCGGCAACGGCCGGCTCGAGCTTGTACATCCCCTTGGCCGCCGTCCACAGGTCGTCGTACATCGGCGGCATGATCGACAGCACGCGCTTGAGCGGCCGCGGCACGCGGACGATGTGGACCTGGGCCGAGAGGGCCGAGGCGTGCTCCCACGCCTCGCGCGGCTGCCCGACGAACAGTCCCCTCAAGGTGGCCCCTTCGACCACCATCGCCGCGCAGGTCATTGGCCGGTTCACCATCCCCGCGGCACGGTCGATGACGGCGCGGACGGGGGTGTAGCCCGAGCCGATCACGCGGCTCGAGGTGAGCAGCGCGCCAATCCAGTGCGTGAGATCGATGACGGCGGGCCCGGCGACGCCCGGCACGAGGTACTTGGTTCCGCCCGAGAAGCCGACGACCTCGTGCGGGAACACCGGGCCGCACAGGATCAGGTGGTCGTACTCGAAGAGCAGCCGGTTCAACGTCACCGGGACGGGGTCGGCCATCAGGCCGTCGGTGAGTCCTGCCACCTCGGCGGCGGGGATGACGCCGGCTGTGACAAGCGCCGACGGGTCGTCCCAGCAGTGGTTGATGATCCGGCTGTGCCCCGCCCGGCCGCTCGAGACCGGCCGCCCGACCAGCTTCGCCAGCTGCGGATCGGACATCGGCGGGTGCGTGCCGAGCGCGACCAGGAAGTCGAGCGCCGCGGCCCTCGCGCCGACGACACGCTCGAGCAGGTCGAACATCAGCGGGATCGGCGCGGTCCGCGTCCCGTCGGGGATCACCGCGAGCACGCGCCGCCGGTCGATCGGCAGCGAGGCGAACGCCTCGGCCATGATGGCGTGCGCCTCGTCGCGCGTGATCGCCCGCTCAGCCGACCCGAGTCCGGTCACCATCCGGCAAGCCTCCCGGCACGGGCCACGTCGGCCGGCGCCTGTCTACATTCTGCACCGTCATCCGACATTTCACGCCGTGCGCCCGTCACCCATCTCCACCGGCTTCAGCCGCGGCACCAGCAGCTGAACCACCGCGAGGGCGACCAGGTAGGCGAGCGCCGCCATCAGGAAGATCGGGACGTAGCTGCCAGTCGCATCGAGGATCTTCCCCACGATCTTCGAGATGAACATGCCGCCGACGGCCCCGGCCATGCCCGCGAAGCCGACCACCGACCCGACGGCATGGCGGGGGAACATGTCGGAGACCAGCGTGTAGACGTTGGCCGACCACCCCTGGTGCGACGCGGCCGCAATGCTGATCAGCGCCACCGCCAGCCACATGCTCTTCACCTGCGAGGCGAAGACGATCGGCACGACCGCGAGCGCGAAGGTCAGCATCGCCGTCTTGCGGGCGGCGTTCACCGACCAGCCACGCTTGATCAACGCCGACGACAGCCACCCGCCGCCGATGCTCCCGACGTCGGTCACGAGGTAGATCACGACGATGGGTGGGCCGATCGTCGTGAGGTCGAGCCCGTGGTTGCGGTGGAGGAAGTCGGGTATCCAGAAAAGGTAGACCCACCAGATCGGGTCGGTCAGCCCCTTGGCAAGGGCCACCGCCCAGGTCTGGCGCAGCGGCAGCAGCCCGATCCAGGGCACCCGCTTGGGCGGGTCGGGCGGGTCGCTCTGGATGTAGGCCAGCTCGGCGGGCTTCAGGCGCCGGTGGGCATCGGGCGTGGCATAGAGCGGCAGCCAGATGGCAAGCCACAGGAGGCCCACGGCACCGGTTGCAACAAACGCCCAGTACCACCCGAAGGAAAGCGTGATCCAGGGCACTATCAGCGGCGTGACCAGCGCACCGACGTTGGTGCCGGCGTTGAAGATGCCGGTCGCCAGCGCTCGCTCCCGCCGCGGGAACCATTCCGCAACCGTCTTGACCGACGCCGGGAAGTTGCCCGACTCGCCAAGGCCGAGGGCGAAACGGGCGGCCATGAAGCCGGCCACCGAGGCCGAGTAACCCAGGCCGAACATGCCGAGCACGGGCGCCACCCACTGGCCGAAGACCGGCGCCTCGGCGTGGGCGATGGCAGCCAGGCTCCAGATGGTGAGGGCGAGCGCGAAGCCCCGCTTGGTGCCGAGGCGGTCCATCAGCCGCCCCGCCACCACCATCCCGATCGCGTATGCGAGCTGGAAGGCAAAGACGATGTCGGCGTAGTCGGACTCGGTCCAGGCGAACTCCTCCTGCAGGGTCGGCTTGAGGATGCCGATGACCTGCCGGTCGATGTAGTTGATCGTGGTCGCCAGGAAGAGCAGTCCGCAGATCACCCAGCGGAAGTAGCCGGCGGACTTGACAGGCGAGGCCGTCGACGGCCCGGGCGCGGTCGGCGTGGGCACAAGCACTCCTTCCTCGATGTGCCCGGAACGCCTCGGACGACATCGAAGGGCTCTCAGCCGGGCCGCATGGAGACCCGGGCGCGGAAGTGGTATAACGAATTCCCACCGCGGGGTCAATTTCAACGATCGGAACGCCCATGCCGCCCTTCATCCACGACGACTTCCTGCTCGGCTCGGCCAGGGCCCGGGATCTGTACCACCGCGTTGCCGCGCCGCTGCCGATCATCGACTACCACTGCCACCTGCCCGCGGCGCGGATCGCCTCGGATCGCCCCTTCCGCTCGATCACCGAGCTGTGGCTCGACGGCGACCACTACAAATGGCGGGCGATGCGGGCCAACGGCGTCCCCGAGCGCCTGATCACCGGTGACGCCTCCGACTGGGAGAAGTTCGAGGCATGGGCGGCCACCGTTCCCTGGACGCTGCGCAACCCGCTCTACCACTGGACGCACATGGAGCTGCGGCGTCCCTTCGGCATCGTGACGCTCCTCTCGCCCGAAACCGCGCGCCGCACCTTCGACCGCTGCAACGAGTGCCTTGGCCACCCCGACTTCTCGCCCCGCGGCCTGCTGCGGCAATTCAAGGTGGCGCTGGTCGTCACCACCGACGACCCGGCCGACTCGCTCGAACACCACCACGCGCTTGCCGCCTGCGAGGACACTCGCGTGTACCCGGGCTGGCGTCCCGACGCCGCGCTCGGGGTGGACGACCCGGCTGCCTTCGGCGCGTGGGTGAACCGGCTCGAGGCGGCGGCGGATTGCTCGATCGCGACGTTCGGCCGGTTTCTCGAGGCGCTCGACCGGCGCCACGCCGCCTTCCACGAAGCGGGGTGCCGGTCGTCGGATCACGGCCTCGAGCGGATCGAGGCCGAGCCGTGGTCGGACGCCGAGGTGGCGTCCACCTTCGAGGCGGCAAGGGCCGGCCGCAGCGTCGATGCCGGTGCGGCGGCGCGCTACCGCTCGGCGCTGCTCCACCGCTTCGCCCTCATGGATCACGAGCGCGGGTGGATGCAGCAGTACCACCTCGGCGCGCTGCGCAACACGTCGACCCGCCTGCGGCGGCTGCTGGGCGCCGACTGCGGCGCCGACTCGATCGGCGACTTCGAGATGGCGAGGCCGCTCGCCCGCTTCCTCGACCGGCTCGACA
>JARKSS010000438.1 GCA_029974175.1 Vicinamibacterales bacterium | reverse complement strand
AGAGCGCGATCGAGCGGCTGCAGCAGGAGGCCGACGCGCGCAGGCAGGAACTGGCGGCCGCGCGCGGGGACCTCGAGCGCGAGCGCCGCGAGACGCGGGCGCGGGAGCAGGAGCTGGCCAGCGTCGAGGCCCGGCTCGCCTCACTCGAGGAGATCGAGGCGGCCCGTGCCCAGTACGGCGAGGCGGCGCGGCTGGTTCTCTCGGGCAAGGTGTCGATCCCGCATCGGGGGGCGTTGGCCGATTGCCTCGAGGTCGAGCGTGGATACGAGCGCGCGGTCGAGGGCGTCCTTGGCGATCGGCTCCAGTATGTCCTGGTGGACGACCACGCCGCCGCCGAACGCGGCCTGGCGGCCGTGCGCGAGCACAGGGCGGGGCGCTGCGGGTTCCTGGTGGTCGGCGAGGCTGGCAGCGATGCGGCCGGGCAGGAAGTGCCGCCGCCAGTCGAGGGACTGGTGCCCCTGACCTCGATTGCGCGTGTCGCGACCGGCCCGCGCGACGCCATTGCCAGGGCGATCGGGCGCGCGTGGGTGGCCCCCACGTTCGCGGTGGCGGCAGCCGCGTCGGCCCAGACCTCCGATCCGATCGCCACCCGCGAAGGGGATGTCTTCATCGGTCCGCACCTCGTGTCCGGCGGCGTGCGGGAAGAGGCTCGCGGCATCCTGTCGACCAGGCGCGAGATCAAGGAGCTGCGCGATCGTGCGGCGCAGGTTCGCTCGCAGCTCGAGGGCCTGGCCGAGCGGACTGGCGCCGCCGAGGCGGCCATCGAAACCCTGACAGCGGCAATCGCGCTGCTCGAGGCCGACGGGCATCGGCAGGAGAAGGTCATCGTGGGCCTCGAGGCCCAGGCGGCCAAGGTCGAGGAAAATGCCGAGCGGCTCTCGCGGCGCGAAGAGCTTCTCGCGACCGAGATGGCCCGGGCCGAAGAGCAGCGCCGCGCCCTCGACGAGCGCGAGCGCGAGGCCGCGGTCGAGATCGAGCGCCGGCTGGCCGAGCGGGTGACCGCCGACTCGCTCCTCGCCGAGGGGCAGCGCCAGCTGCAGGGCGCGCGCGAGGCAGCCGAGTCGGTTGCCGGGCGGGTGGCCGACGCCCGGGCCCAGCACGCCACGCTGGTCGAGCGCGCGGCGGCGCTGGTGACCGAGGTGGCGAGGCTCGAGGAGGCGCTCGATGAGCTGGCCTCTCGAGAAGCGGCGCGGCGCCAGGAGGCGGAACAGAACGAGGCCAGGCAGGCCGAGCTGCGCCTCGCCATCGAGGAAGGGCACCGGCGTCTCGACGAGGACGGAGCCGAGCTCGAGCGGCTGCGCGAGGCCGTGCGGCACGCCGACGAGGCGCTTGGCGGGCGCCGCGCTGAATCCGACCGGCAGGAAGCGGAGATCCGCGCGGCGCGGTCGGCCCTGGACGAGCTCCGCGCGGCACTGACCGAGCTGGATGTGGCCCGTGCGACCGCCGAGGGCGACCTCACGCACCTGGCGGCAACCTGTCTCGAGTCGGTCCAGCTCCCCCTGGACGAGGTCGTGGCCGAGGTCGAACAGGCCGAACGTGAGGGCCAGGTGGCGCCCCCCTCTTCCGAGCCCGAGGCCATCGACGCCGAGGAGGCCGAGGAGGAAGGCCAGGAGGGAGCCGTCAGGCAGCCGGCCGCGCCGGCAGCCGGGCTGAACCTCGAGGCCGAGCAGGCCGGCCCGGCGGCGGCGCGCCGCGCCGAGCCGGAGACGCCCGAAGAGGCGATCGCGGCGCTCAGGGAGCGGAT
Organism: Vicinamibacterales bacterium; assembly: GCA_029974175.1. Taxonomy (GTDB): domain Bacteria; phylum Acidobacteriota; class Vicinamibacteria; order Vicinamibacterales; family Fen-181; genus JARKSS01. The sequence continues at coordinate 4,271 of JARKSS010000438.1, read as the reverse complement.
CGACAAACTGGGGCCGGTGAACATGATGGCGATCGAGCAGTTCGACGAGCTCGAGGGCCGCCACACGTTCCTCACGGCCCAGCGGCAGGACCTTCGCGAGTCGATCGCGGCGACCGGCGAGGCCATCCGGCGGATTGACGAGACCAGCAAGCAGCGGTTCCGCGAGGCGTTCACCGTCATCAACGAGAACTTCCAGGAGACCTTCGCGACGCTCTTCGGCGGCGGGCGGGCCGGCCTGACCCTGGTGAACGAGGAGGACGTGCTGGAGAGCGGGATCGAGATCGTGGCCCAGCCCCCCGGCAAGCGCCTCCAGAACGTGCAGCTGCTCTCGGGCGGCGAGAAGGCGCTGACGGCCATCGCGCTGATGTTCGCGATCTTCCGCTACAAGCCCAGCCCGTTCTGCGTGCTGGACGAAATCGACGCCCCGCTCGACGACGCCAACATCGGCCGGTTCGTCGAGCTGCTCAAGCAGATGCAGGAGCAGACGCAGTTCATCATCATCACCCACAGCCGGAAGACCATGGAGATTGCCGACCGGCTCTACGGGGTGACGATGGAGGAGCCGGGCGTTTCGAAGCTGATCTCGGTGCGGCTCAACTAGGGGCTAGACTAGGGGCTAGGAGCTGGGAGCTAGGAGCTAGGGGCGGGCTCGGCGGCGAAAGACTTACGCCCCTTTGATTCCGGGTTCGCCCTACGTTCGCGGTCCTCCCTTTCTCGTCCTTCCGAGAACATAGTCCGCCACCCCACCGTATATCTCAGGCAGGAGGCAGGACTGATGCAGGGCAAGCGCTTCTCCGCCTTGGGTTCCTTCTACGCAGCGGTGATTGCGGCTGCCGCCGTCGCCCTGGCCGGGTGCGACGTGGTGGTTTCGAGCCTGAACGCCAAGGCGCGGGCCGAGCAACCGTGGAGCCGAAGCTACACGCTCGACCCGAAGGGTACCGTCGAGGTCGTGAACGGCAACGGCCGAATCACCGTGCGTGGTGGCGAGGGGAACCAGGTCGAGGTCAAGGCGCAGGTGGTGGCCCGGGCGGCCACCGACGAGCAGGCGCAGGAATACCTGAAGCAGATCGAGATTCGCGAGGATGTCAGCGGCGATCGCATCCGCCTCGAGACGACGGCCCCGCGCCTGAGCGGATCGCGGGCCGAAGTCCAGTACGAGCTGGTGGTTCCGCAGACGGCCTCCCTTCGCCTGACCAACACCAACGGTCAGATCCACGTCACGGCCGTGTCGGGCGAGGTTCGCGCCGAGACGACCAATGGCGGCGTGAAGGGTACCGAGCTGTCGGGCCGCGTCGAGGCGTCCACCACCAACGGCGGCGTCGATCTGGACCTGGTCGAGGTGGCCGAGGGTGGCGTGCGAGCCGAGACCACCAACGGCGGCGTGTCGCTTCGCCTGCCGGCCAGCGCCAGGGCCAACCTCAGGGCGAGCTGCGTGAACGGGGGCATTTCGGTGACCGGCTTCCAGCTCGAGGGTGGCCAATCGTCGCGCAGGCGAGTCGAGGGACGGCTGAACGGCGGCGGCCCGGCCGTCGAGGCCGAGACCACCAACGGCGGCGTCCGGGTTGCGGCCCGCGAGTAGGGCCAGCATTCCTGCCAGCGAGCATGGCGGCGTCGCTGGCGGTCGTCAGTCAGGGCGGGGGTCCAGGTGCGCGGCCCGGGCCGCGGCGATCCGCGACGCAACCGGCGGGTGGCTGTGAAAGAGCCACAGTGCCAGCCGGGATGGTTCGACCTCGGCCAGATTCAGGACCCCGAGGCGCTGCATGGCCGACGCGAACGCCTCCGGGTTTCGCGTCAGGTTGATGGCCCAGCGATCGGCGCTCCGCTCCACGTGCCGGGAGTAGGCGTTGGCAAGCGGCAGCAGCAGCGCCGACAAGACTCCTGCCGCCAGCAGCAGCACCGGCAGGCCTGCCACGTCGGCCACTCCCCGCAGTCCCAGTGGGCGCCACACCGCCTCCAGGACGACTGACGCCAGGTAGAAGCCTGCCAGCGCGACGGCCGTCTCCAGTGCAATGCCTCTCCAGATGTTCGCCCGCACGTGGTGCGCGATCTCGTGCGCCAGCACCGCCTCCACTTCCTCGTCGCGGGCGTTGGCGAGCAGGGTGTCCGAGATGAGGATGCGGCGCGTGCGCCCCAGCCCCGCGAGCGCGGCGTTCGCCCGCCGCGTCCGGTCGCTCACCTGCCAGACGCAGGTATCGATCGCCTCGATGCCCGCACGGCGGCACAGGTCGATGAGCCGCTGCCGAAGGTCCTGACGTTCGAGCGGGAAGAAGTGAAAGAAGAGCGGCAGCAGGACGACCGGCGTCAAGCGGGCCGCCACGGTGACGAACAGCGCGAAGGCGGCCGCGGCTGGCAGCCACCACGTTCTCGGCCACCGTTCGATGGCGAGATACAGCCCGCAGAAGGCCGGCAGGGCGATGGCCGCGCCAACGGCCAGCCCCTTGAGCTGGTCGAGCAGCCAGCCGCCCGGGCGGTCGAGGGCAAGGTCGTAGCGCCGGTCGAGGAGCCACCCGTAGCCGGCAATTGCCAGGGCGCCCGTTTCATGGAGAAGGCCGAGTAGCGCGACGTAGAGGGCGACGGTGGCCGACGGGACCGCCCAGGGAGGAACCGGCAGTCCGGCCGCCACCCGTTCAGCGAGGCCGCGCAGCGCGACGGAGGCTGGCGTGAGGACCAGGGCCAGCAGGAGCGTTGCACTCCAGGCCACGCCCGCCGCGGCGGCCCTGCGCTTGCGCTGGTGATAGCGCGCCGCCTTGTCCTCGTTCACGCCGGCCTCGCGACCTCGAGCGCGGCGTCAGCGCCGCCTGCGAACGACCAGCTCACCGCGCATCTTCTTGCACCCGGGGTCCGCCGCCAGGTTGCAGTAGTAAGGGAACGTGCCAACCTTCTCGGCCCGGAACTCGAACACGACCGGGTGGCCGGGTGCTGCCCGCTTCGAGATCCGGTAGGCGTCGTCGTCGATGGTGAAGCCGTGCGGGATGTCGTCCGCCTCGAAGCGGATGGTGACGAGGTCACCCTCCTCGACCTCGATGCGGGACGGCGTGTAGGAGTATTTCCGTGCGTGTACGTTGATCGGACCCTTGCTCTGCTGGAAGGCCGGGGCAGGCGCCGCCCTGGCGGCCGCGACACGCCACCCGGCCAGTCCGGCGAGGGCGACGAAGACGACGACGGCGGCCACCGTCCAGCGGCGTGAGTACATAGGTTTCCCTTTCCGATCACCTTTATCGGCGGATCGAGGGCGGAACTTCAGCCCTTCACCTCCGTCGCCAGGCCGCTGGAGGGGGCGGCCTGCACGCAACGGCAGCAACCTGCTAATGCCGGCGCCGCGGCCGCGGGCGGTCGCCGTGCTCGCCCCGCGCGGGACGCCGGCCGGCCGCCGCGCCCTGGCCCTCCGGCGACGAAGGCGCCTGGCCGTCGTGGGAAGCCGCGCGGCCGGCCTCCGACGAGGCGTGCGCCGGTTCGGCCTCCTCGAGCAGCGCCTTGCGGCTGAGCCGGATCTTGCCGGTCGGGTCGATGTTGATGACCTTCACCATCAACTGCTCGCCCTCCTTCAGCTCGTCGCGCACGTCCTTGACGCGGTGCTTCGCGATTTCCGAGACGTGCAGCAGGCCGTCGACGCCCGGCATGATCTCGACAAACGCGCCGAAGTCGGTGATGCGCTGCACCTTCCCGAGGTACGACTTGTTCAACTCGGGCGTGGCAGTCAGCTCCTGGATGATCGCGATCGCACGCTGGGCCGAGTCGCCGTCGGCCGAGGCAACGTTGACGCGGCCGTCGTCCTCGACGTCGATCTTCACGCCGGTGCGCTCGATGATGCTGCGGATCACCTTGCCGCCCGGCCCGATGACGTCGCGGATCTTGTCCACCGGGATCTGGATGGTGACGATCCGGGGCGCGAACATCGAGATGTTGGTCCGCGGCGCCTCCAGCGTCTGCTCCATGATGTCGAGGATGTGCAGGCGGCCACGGCGCGCCTGCTCGAGCGCCTCGGTCATCACCGCCGAGGTCACCCCGGCCACCTTGATGTCCATCTGGAGCGCGGTGATCCCCTGGCGCGTGCCGGCCACCTTGAAGTCCATGTCGCCGTAGTGGTCCTCGGCGCCGGCGATGTCGGTGAGCACCGCGTACTTGCCGGTCGCCTCGTCCATGACGAGCCCCATGGCCACGCCGGCGACAGGTGCGGACAGCGGGACGCCGGCGTCCATCATGGCCAGCGATCCGCCGCACACCGACGCCATCGAGGACGAGCCGTTCGACTCGAGGATGTCCGAGACCAC
>JARKSS010000437.1 GCA_029974175.1 Vicinamibacterales bacterium | reverse complement strand
TTCGAGAACCTCTTCCCGACGCTGCTCGCCGCCGCGCACGACCCGCCCCGGATCGAGATCCCGACACGTCCCGGGCGCGGCGCGTGCGAGGTGGTGGTCTTCACGCAGGATCCCACGACCTCGCTCGGCCGGCTGCCGCTCGACCACCTCGAGCTGCTCACCGAGGTGTGGGCCGATCGCTACCGCGAGCTCGGAGCGCGCGAGGACGTCGAGTACGTCTTCGAGTTCGAGAACCGCGGCGTCGAGGTCGGGGTGACGCTCGGGCACCCGCACGGGCAGATCTACGCCTACCCGTTCGTGCCGCCGATCCCTGCGCGCGAGCTGGAGAACCAGGCGGCATATCTCGCCGAGCACGGCAGGGGCCTGCTCGAGGACGTCGTCGCCCGCGAGACGCGCGACGGGCGCCGGGTCATCTACGGCGGGAGCCTGGTGGCCGCCTTCATCCCGGTCTTCGCCCGCTACTCGTACGAAGTGTGGATTGCCCCGAGGCGCCCTGCCGGCTCCGTCGCCGATCTCACCGGCGACGAGCGGCGCGACTTCGCCCGCGCGCTGAAGGTCGTGCTGATGAAGTACGATGGGCTCTGGTCGCGCCCGTTCCCGTACGTGATGGCGTTCCACCAGGCGCCCACCGACGGCCGCGACCATCCCGAGGCGCATTTTCACGTCGAGTTCTACCCGGCCTACCGCATGCCCGGCCGCCTGAAGTACCTGGCCGGCAGCGAGCTGGGCGCCGGGGTGTTCACGGCCGACACCCTGCCTGAGGAGAAGGCGGCAGAGCTGAGGGCGGTGGAAGTCGAGGAGTACCGATGACGATCGACCGGGACCGATTCGTTGCACTGTTCGAACGTCAACCCGAGCTGGAAGTGTCGGCCCCGGGGCGCGTCAACCTGATCGGCGAGCACACCGACTACAACGAGGGGTTCGTCCTGCCCACGGTGATCCCGCAGCGGACGCACGTGGCGCTGGCCGCGAGATCCGACCGGGTCGTCCGGGCCTTCAGCGCGCAGGTGGACGGGCAGGCGCCCTTCGAGTACCGCCTCGGCGCCGAGCAGCCACGCCGCGACTGGACCGACTACGTCCAGGGCGTCACCCAGGTGCTGGGGGAAGAGCGCTTCATCTTCGGCGGAGCCGACCTCTTCATCGAGTCATCGGTGCCCGTGGGCAGCGGGCTCTCGTCGAGCGCGGCGCTGCAGGTGGCCGTGCTGCGGGCGTTTCGCCAGGCGTACTCGCTCCCGCTCGACGACGTGGCGCTGGCGCGGCTGGCCAAGCGGGCGGAGAACGACTTCGTCGGCGCGCCGGTCGGGATCATGGACCAGATGGTCTGCAGCCTCGCCTCCGATCGCCAGGCGCTCTTCCTCGACGCCCGCACGCTCGAGTACCGGCTGCTGACGCTTCCGCCCGAGGTCGAGCTGGCCGTGATCAACAGCGGCGTGGCCCACCAGCATTCCGCCGGCGACTACCGCACGCGGCGGGCCGAGTGCGAGCGGGCCGCGGCGGCGCTCGGCGTGCCGGCGCTTCGCGACCTGACGCCCGCCGACCTGCCGCGGGCGATGGCGCTGCCCGAGCCGCTGGGTCGGCGCGTGCGGCACGTGGTGACCGAGGACGAGCGGGTGCTCCAGGCGGTGGCCGCCATCGAGCGCGGCGACCTGGCCGAACTGGGCCGGCTGTTCTACGCGTCGCATGCCTCGATGCGCGACGACTACGAGGTGTCGGTGCGCGAGACCGACCTGCTGGTCGAACTGGCGCGGGCCGAAGATGGCGTCCAGGGCGCCCGGCTGACGGGCGGGGGGTTCGGCGGCTCAATCGTCATCCTGGCCAAGCCGGGAAAGAGCCGCGAGGTCGCGGCACGCGTCAAGGCCGCCTACGATCGTCAGTCGGGGCGGGTGTCCACGGTGCTGGTGCCGTAGGGACGGCTCACGGCTCAAGGCTCAGGGCTCAAGGGCGGTTCGAGGCGCGTGAGAAACGAGCTCAGCCATTTCTCTGTCTTTTCGCCTTTCGCCTCTTGATCGGTACCCCCATGGCGAGTACGATCGCCGGCCATGCCGAGACCAC
>JARKSS010000435.1 GCA_029974175.1 Vicinamibacterales bacterium | reverse complement strand
GGTGTCGTCGTCACGGGGGCGGCGGTGGTTGTCGCGGGGATGGTCGTTGCGGTCGGCGCCTCCGCAGGCACGACAGCGGGAGCGCGCGCGTCCACGACACATTCGCCAGCTCGAAGCGCTCGGATTCAAAGTGAGCGTGGAGGAGGCTGCTTAGCATCGCGGCGTTGATTTTCTGAGCAGGCGCAGAGGGCGCAGAGATTCTTCGAATGATCCAAGATCTCCGCATCCGTCTCCGTGTCTCTGTGCCTCTGTGGTGAACGTTTATTCCGCCTGGTTCACGGTCTGGCGCTCCTCGACGAGTGCCCGCGCCTTGGCGCGCAGCCTGTCGACGATCTCGCCCGGCGAGAACGGGTTCGACCCGCTTCGCGCGAACGGCTCGACGCCGCGCGGCACGTCCACGAACATCCGGATCACCCGGTAGAGCTGTCCCTGGTGCGACTGCTCTACCACGAAGCCGCCCTGCACCGAGGCGAAGAAGTCGCGGTACACCTCCTCGGCCACCGGGTAGAGCAGCCGGGGCACCAGCAGCTTCACCTTCAAACCCGCCTCGCGGGAGAGGTCGAGCGCCTCGCGCGCGATCCCCGAGACCGACCCCCACGCCACCAGCGCCAGCGGCGCGTTCGACGGGCCGTAGGCGACGAACAGGTCGTCGCGCGACTTCAGCGGCGCCAGCTTGTGCAGCCGCTTCTCGTTCATCTTCGCGTGCACCGACCCGGTGGCGGTGGGCGCCCCCGTCTCCGTGTGCTCGATGCCCGACGCGAGGTAGTTGCCGCCCTTCATCCCCGGGTGGCTGATCGGGCTGACGCCCGACTCGGTGAAGCGGAAGCGGACGTAGTGCTCCAGCTCGGCCTCGGTCGGCGTCCGCCGCGTCTCGATCTTCAGCCCGTGCGTCGCCGGCCGCTCAATCGCTTCCTTGCGCTGAGCGATCTCCTGGTCCGACAGGATGATGACGGGCGTCTGGTACCGCTCGGCGATGTTGAAGGCCTCGACCGTGATCGGGAACGTGTCGGCCACGTCGATCGGCGCGAGCACCGGGCGCACCGCGTCGCCGTGCGCCGAGAAGGCGGCCTGGAACAGGTCTGACTGCTCGCTCTTGGTGGGGATGCCGGTCGAGGGGCCGCCGCGCTGCACGTTCACCACCACGAGCGGCAGCTCGGCAATCGACGCCAGGCCAAGGATCTCGGTCTTGAGCGACATGCCCGGGCCGCTGGTGGCGGTGAGCGCCTTCTTGCCGGCGAAGCTCGCCCCCACGCACGCCCCGATCCCCGCCATCTCGTCCTCGCACTGGAGCATCACCCCGCCGTACTTCCAGATCTCCCGGTTGAGGAAGTGCATGATCTCCGACGAGGGGGTGATCGGGTAGCCGCCGAAGAACTCGCACCCGGCGACAATCGCCGCGGCGGCGCAGAGGTCGTTGCCGTCGGCCACCAGCTTCGCGGAGGTGCCGGCGGGCATCGGCGCCAGCGCCTGCCCGGTGCGGAGCGGGTTGGCCTGCGCCCAGGCGAAGCCCGCCTCGAACGCCTTCTCGTTTCGCGCGACGACCTCCTCGCCCTTCTTCGCGAACCGCTTGCGCAGCCCGGCCCGCACCGTCTCTGGCGCCAGGCCGAACCACCCGGCCATCAGCCCGAGCACGACCGTGTTCTTGGCCTTGTCGGTGCCCGCGGTCTCGCGCGCCATCGCCTCGATGCCGACTGCCACCACCTCGGCCGGCTTCACCCCTGCCACCGGGATCTGGTCGGGCGCGACCTTCGTGTTCGTGTCGTAGATGACGATGGAGCGGCCGTCGAGCGAGAGCTCGGCGCCGAACTTGAGGAAGTCGTCCCAGTTGAGCGCGACCGCCACGTCGAGCGCCCCGCCGGGGCCGAGCACGGGCCCGGTCGAGACGCGCAGCCTGAAAGACGACTCGCCGCCGCGGATCTGCGGCCCGAAGCTCTTGGTGAGCATCGCGTGGTAGCCGCTCAGCGCGAGCGCGGTCATCAGCGAATCGCCGGCGGAGACGATGCCGTCCCCCCCGGACCCGGCCATGCCGAGGATGAGGTCGGTGGTCATGGATGTTTACTGAACATACTCCGGACTAGTCCACGAAGTCCACGAAGTCGCGAAGTCCCGCCTTCGCCGAACGCTCGCTGCACTCGCGGCTTCGGCGGGCAAGCCCCGAAGTCAGTCCACGAAGTCGGGGGGTCTACGAGTCACGGAGTCGACTGACCGCGCGCCCCGCCGCGCAGCCCACAAATCAGCTATTCTTGGGCTCGCACAAATCAGGTATCGGGATTCAGGAATCGGGAATCTCCCACCGAGAGGCCGCCATGAGACTCCGCCACGCGTTCCTGCTCGCCTCGGCTCTTGCCGTCCTCGTCCCCGCGGCCGGGCACGCCGCCGAACAGCGCCCGCTCAAAGTGGACGACTACTTCGCCCTCAAGGACGTGCGCGACCCGCGCCTCAGCCCCGACGGCAAGTGGGTCGCCTGGACCGTCACCTCGATGGACCTGAAGAAGGACACCAGCGACAGCGACATCTGGATGGCGCCCGTGGCCGGCGGCGAGGCCGTCCGCCTCACCACCAGCGACAAGCCCGAGCGCGCGCCGCGCTTCAGCCCCGACGGCAAGTGGCTGGCCTTCCTCTCGGGACGCGCCGGCTCGCACGCCCAGGTGTGGCTGCTGCCGCTCTCCGGCGGCGAGGCCTTCAAGCTGACCAGCTACAAGGCCGGCGTCTCCGACCTCGCCTGGTCGCCCGACAGCACCCGCCTCGCGCTGGTCGTGGACGACGTCGATCCCGACGCTCCCGCAGACGAGGAGGAAGAGGGCAAGGGCGACGACAAGAAGGCGAAGAAGCCGATCGTGGTCAAGCGGCTGCAGTTCAAGCGCGACTACCAGGGCTACCTGACCGACCTGCGCAGCCACATCCACGTGTTCGACGTGGCGTCGAAGTCGAGCCGCCAGCTCACCTCGGGCCCGTTCGACGATGGCGATCCGGCGTGGTCGCCTGACGGGACCCTCATCGCCTTCTCGAGCAACCGGACGCTGCCCGACCCCGACCGGAACCAGAACAGCGACATCTACGTGGTGCCCGCCAAGGGCGGCATCCCCCGCCCGCTCGTCAACACCGATCGTGCCGAGTCGAACCCGGTGTTCAGCCCCGACGGCAGGCGGCTCGCCTTCGTGTCCAGCGGCGATCCGAACGACATGTGGTACGGCGCCACCCACATCGGCATCGTCGAAGTGCCCGGCGAGTGGAACGGCAGCGGGGCGGCGCAGGCGACGGCCCAGGCGACGGCGAAGGCGACGGCGCTGACCGCGCCGCTCGACCGCAACGTGATGCGGCCCCTCTTCTCGCGCGACGGCGGCCACGTCTACTTCCTCGTCGAGGACGGCGGCGTCCAGCACGTGGCGCGCATTCCCGCCGCCGGCGGCACGGCCGAGCGGGTCGTAGCGGGCGAGCGCGAGGTGCTGGGATACGACCTCGCGCCCAATGGCGAGATGGTCGTCCTCGAGAGCACGCCCGCGTACCCGGCCGAGATCTCGCGGGCGAGAGACGGCGCGCTGACGCGCATCAGCAAGGTGAACGACGAGTTCCTGAAGGGGATTGCGCTCGGCGACACGCGGCGCTTCAAGGCGAAGTCGCCCGACGGCACGATGGTGGACGGGTTCCTCACGCTGCCCCCGGGATACAAGGAGGGAACGAGGCTGCCGGCCATCCTGCGAATTCACGGCGGGCCGGCCGCGCAGTTCGCGTACACGTTCGACTTCGAGCTGCACATTCTCGCCGCGCAGGGCTACGCGGTGATCACCTCGAACCCGCGCGGGTCAACCGGCTACGGCACCGCGTTCAGCCGCGCGATCTGGGCCGACTGGGGGAACAAGGACAGCGAGGACGTCCTGGCCGCGGTCGATCACGCCGTCGCGATGGGCGTGGCCGATCCCGAGCGGCTCGGCGTGGGAGGGTGGAGCTACGGCGGCATCCTCACCGATCACGTCATCACGAAGACGACCAGGTTCAAGGCGGCCACCTCGGGGGCGAGCGCGGCGAACATCCTCGCCGGCTACGGCACCGACCACTACCAGTATGAGTACGAGGTCGAGCTGGGGCTGCCGTGGAAGGCGCGCGACGCCTACCTGAAGATCTCGGGGTCGTTCTTCGACGTCGAGAAGATCGAGACGCCGGTGCTGTACCTGTGCGGGCAGGACGACATGAACGTGCCGCTGCTCAACACCGAGCAGCTGTACCAGGCGGTGCGGCGCATCAACAAGGTGCCGACCGAGCTGGTCATCTACCCGGGCGAGAACCACGTGCCGCGCCGGCCCGGGTCGATCAAGGACGTCTACGAGCGCTACATCGCCTGGTACGACCGCTTCCTGAAGCCGGCCGGGGCGGCGGCTGCGGGGGCAACGCCCGAGGCCACCTCGCTGCTCGGGCGGCCGCTGTACGCGCCCGCGCTGGCAGCCGATGCGAAGGCCGCCTCCGACGCACGGCTGGCCGCGGCGCGCGACGAGTTCGTGAAGGCGCCCGACAGCGCCGACACCATCCTCTGGCTCGGGCGGCAGCTCGCGGTGGCCGGCCGCGTGCGCGAGGCCATCGAGGTCTTCACGCGCGGCGTGGAGAAGTTCCCGAACGATGCCCGCTTCTACCGCCACCGGGGGCACCGGTACATCACGGCGCGGCAGCTCGACAAGGCGGTCGCCGACCTGGCGAAGGCGGGGCAGCTGATCGCCGGCAAGCCCGATCAACCCGAGCCGACCACCGCCGACCCCAAGGTGATGTCGAGCGAGACGCTGAACTTCGCCACCTGGTATCACCTCGGTCTCGCGCACTACCTGCGGGGCGACTTCGAGAAGGCGCTCGACGCCTACCGCAAGTGCCTGGCGTCGGCGAAGGGGAACGACGACCAGACGGTGGCCATCACCGACTGGCTCTACATGACGCTGCGGCGGCTCGGGCGGGCAGACGAGGCCGCCCGGGTGCTCGAGGCCGTCACGCCCGGCATGAAGGTGAAGGACGACCAGACCTACTACGACCGGCTCTTCATGTACAAGGGATTGCACGCGCCCGAGGACCTGCTGCGCGCGGGCGGCGATCCCACCACCGCGGCGACGCTCGCCTACGGCGTCGCGAACTGGTACCTCTACAACGGCCGGAAGGACGAGGCGAAGGCGCTGTTCGAGCAGATCGTCAACTCGGGCGGCAACTGGATGCCGTTCGGCTTCATCGCGGCGGAAGCCGAACTCGCGCGCATGAAGGCCCAGTAGCGCCAGCCCCCGCCTGGCGCGCCGTAGCCGCGAAGCGGCGAGGGCGGGTGCGCGCGCTAGAAGTAAACGCGTCCGGCCCTCATCTGGCTCGGCCGAGGATTTGCAGTCCCCCTCCTGGCGGCGCGGCGCGCGTCGCCCGGAGGGGACAGATGTCCAGCGTTCGACGCCCCACCTCGCTCACAACTTCCGCCATCCTCCCGCTCCTGGCCTTCATCGCGGCGGTGGCTTTCGCCGGCTGCGGGGCCGATTCACCCACCGCGCCGGGCGGCGGCGTCGTCGCCAGGATCCTGGTCAGCGGTGAAACCTTCCAAGTGCTGCTGACGACCGACGAGCAGGTTGCGGCGGCGAAGGCAGCGCAGGCCGGCGGGCGCGCCAGCATCCCCCACGGCCGCATCGTCGCGGGGACGCAGGTCAACGCCGGCTACAGCTGGCACCTCGAGGACGTGCGCTTCGTGGAGGTGACCATCGAGGTTTGCGACGGGCGGCCGTCGATGGTGGAGGCGGCCGGCGGGCCCTCCTTTGCCGACGGTACCTTCTGCCCCTGGGGCGCCAGGGTCATCTCGGTGGAGTAGCCCGCCGCCTCAACGCCTGTTCTCAGACTATCCCGAAGTGCCGCCGAATCCCTCTGTCCAGCTGGCATGCGTTGAGGGTGCGTAAGGTTCACACTCATCCGGACGGCGAATGTGTCGGACAATGCTGGAATGCAGCATTCGAGTCGTGACGTGTCTCGGGATCTGCCCTCTCTGGTCCGCGGCTGCACCTTCGACGACTTCCTGTTCGCGCCGCAGTTCAGCGTGCTCGAGCGGCGCGACCCGGCCGTCATCGATCTCTCCACCCGGCTGTCGGAGCACCTCGTGCTGCGGCGCCCCATCGTCTCGGCCAACATGGACACGGTGACGCGGGCGGCGATGGCGATCGCGCTGGCCGAGGAAGGCGGCATCGGCATCATCGACCGCGGCTTCCGCCCCGGCGAGATCTGGCCGCAGGTGCGCGAGGTGGAGATCGTCAAGCGCACGCAGCACGGCGTGATCCCCGACCCCTATACCATCGCGCCGCACGCCACGCTGGCCGAGGCGGCCGACGCGATGCGCCGCTCGGGTGTCGGCACGCTGGTCGTCGTGGACGCGCAGAACCGCCTGGAGGGGCTGCTGACCGAGCGCGACACCCGCTTCGTCGAGGGCGACGTCAAGGTTGCCGAGCGGATGACGCCGTTCGACCGGCTGGTCGTGCACGAGGGGGCCATCGCGCTCGACGAGGCGGAGCGGATCATGGTCGAGCGGAAGGTGAAGAAGCTGCCGCTGGTGGACGCGGGGCGGCGGCTCCTCGGCCTGGTCACCGCGAAGGACATCCTGAAGCAGAAGCGGCTGCCGTTCGCGACGCGGGATCCGCAGGGGCGGTTGCGGGTGGGCGCGGCGATCGGCGCCACCGGCGACTACCTCGAGCGGGCGGCCGGCCTCGTCGCGGCCGGCACCGACCTGATCGTCATCGACATCGCGCACGGGCACTCGGTCGTGATGGCGCGCGCGCTCGAGGAGTTCCGCAAGCGCTTCCCCGACGTCGAGCTGGTGGCGGGCAACGTGGCCACCGCGGAAGGCGCGCGGTTCCTGGCCGAGCGCGGGGCCAACGGGATCAAGGTAGGCATCGGCCCGGGCGGAGGCTGCACGACGAGGCTGACCACCAGCTTCGGCGTGCCGCAGGTGCAGGCGCTGGTGGAGTGCCGGATGGCGACGCGCCTCCCGATCATCGCCGACGGCGGCGTGCGCCGCGACGGCGCCCTGGTGCAGGCGCTGCTGTTCGGCGGCGACACGGTGATGCTGGGCAGCGCGTTCGCCGGCACCCGCGAGGCGCCGGGCGAGGTGGTGCGCAAGGCGGTGGTGGTGCCCGAGTCGCAGAAGTCGGTGAAGATCCCCTTCAAGGTGCTGCGCGGGATGGCCTCGATCGAGGCGATCAAGGACCGCCTCGACGTCGAGGACGCGGCCGCGGCCGACCTCGAGGCGATCGGCGCCGAGGGGTTCGAGGTGGCGGTCCCCGAGCGCGGCTCGGTCCGCCCCATCGTCCGCGACATGATCAAGCACGTCTGCTCGGCCATCAGCTACGGCGGGGCCGCCAGCCTGCCGGAGCTGCGCGAGCGCTTCCTGGCCGACCCCTCGCGCTACGTGATCCGGCTGTCGCGCGCCGCCCGCCGCGAATCGTACGAGCGGTGACAAGAACGCTTTTCTGGTTATAGTCGCGTCGCCGCACTCAACGGCGGGCGTGATGCGCTCACAGCTGTCCGGCCGGGCACCTCGCTTCTCGACGGTGCTCGGGGCGCCCTGAGCAGGGTCGAAGGGCGGGCGTCCGAGCCGGGGGGCCAGCCGGGCCCCGCGGAGCACCGCGATGCCGCCGCCCGGCAGCAGGTGGCGCTACCGTTGCAGCACCTGTGGCATGGAGCAGCAGCTGCCTCAACGGAGCCTGGGACGGACGGGTGCGCGAGTGTCGATCGTGGGCGTGGGCGGCTTCCACCTCGGCGGCATCGAGGAGGCAGAGGCCGTTCGAATCATCCGGACCGCCGTCGACCACGGCATGACCTTCCTCGACAACTCGTGGGACTACCACGGCGGCGCGAGCGAGGAACGGATGGGCCGGGCGCTGGCCGGCGGCTACCGTGAGCGCGCGTTCCTGATGACCAAGATCGACGGGAGGACGTGGGAGTCGGCGAACGCCCAGCTCGAGGAATCGCTGCTGCGGCTGCGCACCGACCGCGTCGACCTGCTGCAGTTCCACGAGATCATCCGCATGGAGGACGCCGACCGGATCTTCGCGCCCGGCGGGGCCCTCGAGGCGGTGGTGGCGGCGCGCGAGGCCGGGAAGCTGCGCTTCATCGGCTTCACCGGCCACAAGAGCCCCGAGATCCTTCTCCACATGCTGTCGGTCGCCGACGCCCACGGCTTCACGTTCGACGCGGTGCAGCTGCCGCTCAATCCCATGGACGCGCACGTCGAGAGCTTCGAAAAGATGGTGCTGCCGGTGCTGGAGGCACGCGGCACCGGCGTGCTCGGCATGAAGCCGCTCGGCGCCGGGAAGCTGCTCGAGAGCGATACCGTGTCGGCCGAGGAGTGCCTGCGCTACGCCCTCTCGCTGCCGACCAGCACCGTCATCACAGGTTGCGACTCCATGAAGGTGCTGGACCAGGCCGTGCGCGTCGCGCGAGCCTTCAGCCCCTATACCGCCGACGAGATGAACGCCCTGCGGGAGCGCACGCGCCAGCCCGCCCTCGGCCGCGCCTTCGAGCCGTACAAGACGACCGCGGAGCACGACTCCACGGCACAGAACCCCCGGTGGCTTGGCTAGCGCCAAGCCACAGTCGACGAAGTCACCTGCTTAAGCCCACCCTCAAGTGCAAGTCCCAGGTGATGGTGCGGGTGGCGTCGTCGCCTTCCCACGCGGTCACGAGGTCGTCCCAGATCTCGTCCACCGGGTGGCGGCCGTGGGCCTTCTGATAGCGAGGCACCGCCGACCAGCTCGCGAGGAAGGCGGCCAGCTGGGCCGCGGTCCACGAGGTCGTCATGGTGAGGGCCGGCGGTTCGAGCTCGTCGAACGGAAAGGGGAGCGTGGCGTACCGCTGGTCCACGTAGCTGATCCGATCGGGCCAATGGCCGGCGAGCAGCGTGGAGTAGTAGTAGGCCACCAGCCGATCCACAGCCGGAGACACGCGCGGCAGGTGGTAGGTCCAGAGGGCGACGGCGCCGCCGGGCTTCAGAACCCGCCTGACCTCGGGGTAGAAACGGTCGAGGTCGAACCAGTGCGCGGCGACCGCCGAGGTCACCAGGTCCACGCTCTCGTCCCTGAGCGAGACGCGCTCCGCGGGCTCGCGGTGATACGAAACGCGCGGGTGGGGCTCGGCGTGACGCAGCTGCTCTGCGCTTGCGTCGGTGGCGTGGACGCAGGCGAAGCGGCGGGCGAGCCCGCGCGCCGCCTGGCCGTTGCCCGTTCCGCAGTCCCAGGCCAGGCCATGGCCGGGGGCGACCGAAGCCAGGTAGTCGAAGAGCGCGTCCGGGTAACCGGGGCGGGCCCGGGCGTACCGCGCCGCGAGGAGGGAGTAATGATCCTGGAAGGCCATGGATGAGTTCACGCGCCCGGCCTGGGGGCTGGAAGCGCCGGGCGCCAGGAATCCTGGGCGCGGCTGCTTCCCGGCCGGGCACGCTGTGGAAGCTGGAAGCCAGTCGTGTGCCAGGTCGTTGGGAGAACCCGTGGAGAGTCCGTGCAACGTTTTCTGGGACGAAATCGTTCGAACGCCCCCACGGTGTGGGAGGCGGAGCGGGTTGTGGCGACCCGGGGACCCGGGCTGGGAACCGGGCTGCACAAGTGCGTGGGTGCGGACAGTCACCGTTTGGCCGACTGTCCGCCCCAGCTCGCGTGAGCGACGAATTTACGACCGGGCTTCACGGAGCAGCGAAGACGACTCCGCGTCGAGGTAGAGCGTCACGTTCGGGTGCGTGCGCAGGATCGACGCGGGGACCATTGGCGTGATCGGGCCCTCGAGTGCCGCCTGCACCGCCTTGGCCTTGCGCGACTGCGGGACGATGCAGATGAGCTCGTCCGAGCGGAGGAGCTGCTTCACCGACATCGACAGCGCGCGCGTGGGCACCTCGGCGAGCGACGCGAACCACCCCTCGCCCACCTGCTGGCGGCGGCACACCTCGTCCAGCTCGACGACGATGTACGGCCGCTCGGTTTCGAAGTCGGCGGGCGGGTCGTTGAAGGCGATGTGGCCGTTCTCGCCGATGCCCATGAAGGTGACGTCTACAGGTGCCGCCTGCAGCTCGCGTCCGAGACGCTCGCACACCGCCTCGGGGTCGCCGGTGTCGCCGTCGAGCAGGTGGTAGGTGCCGATGCCGGCCGGCCGGATCAGCCGCTCGAGCAGGAAGCGCCGGAAGCTGGCGGGGTGGTCGGCGGAGAGGCCGACGTACTCGTCGAGGTGGAACATTTCGACGCGCCCCCAGTCGATGCCGGGCGTGCGCGTGAGGACGGACAGGAACTCGAACTGCGCCGAGCCGGTGGCCGCGACGATGCGCGCGCGGCCGCGGGCGGCGATGGCGCGGGTGAGGGCCTCGGTCGCCTGGGCGGCGGCGGCGTCGGCCAGCTCGGTGGACGTCGGGAAGCGGCGGATGTTCATGCGGGGATCCTAATCCAATCACACCCCTGGGGCCGTACCGAAAGCGTGAAAAACATCACTTCCCGGGGCCGCACCAAAAAGGTGAAAAACGTCACGCTCGCGGTACGGCCCCACCGTGACAGATCGACGAATCGCGATTGGAATCGGCGCGGGAATCGGTATGCTACCCCCGTTCGCTTACCGCCAAGGAGTCCCCGATGCGCGCAGTGCTGATCCTCGGGTCAGGCCTCGCCTTGCTGCACCTCGCACAGCTTCCCTCGGCGAGCCCTTCCGCACGCGGGCCCGCCGCCGGCGACCCGGTCCCCGTCCGCGCGCAGGCAGCGATGCGCGACCTTGCCACGAGCGACCTCTACCGGCTGCGGTCGGTGGGCGACGTCAGGCTCTCGCCCGACGGCCGCCGCATCGCCTACAGCGTCACCAGCGCCGACAGCCCCGGGCGGCCGCGGTCGCGCGCCTGGATCACGGATCTCGATACCGGCCGTTCGACGCCGCTCGGAAACGAGTCGTCCAACGGCCGCTGGTCGCCCGACGGCTCGCTGGTGGCCTGGCTCGACCGCGGAGACGATGCCGGCGAGGGCGCCGGACTCATGGTCTCGCAACCCGACGGCTCGGACGCACGCCTGCTCGTCGCGACCAGTGGCACCAACCATCCGCTGCCCGGGGAAGGCGAGCGCATCTCGTGGTCGCCCGACGGGACGCGCATCGCGTTCGTCTCTTCCACGCCGGGGCCCGAGACCGACGAGGCGAGCGGCGACCCCATGGTCATCACGCGCTACCTCTACAAGCCCACGGCCTCGGAGGGGATGACCCGTTTCAACGACAACCGCCGGCTGCACGTCTTCGTCGCCGACCTGGCCGCGCACCCGGGGCAGCGGGTCCGCCAGCTCACCGACGGCCCGTATTACGAGCACTCGATCGCCTGGTCCCCTCGCGGCGACGAGATCCTCTTCGTCTCGAACCGCGAGCCCGACCCCGACCGCGTCTTCAACAACGACCTCTTCGCGGTCGATGTCGCCGACCGCACGGTGAGGCGCCTCACCGACACGCGGAGCGCGGAGTACCAGCCCGCCTGGTCGCCCGACGGCCGCACGATCGCCTTCCTCGGCACCACGCGCCCGCTCACCTCCTCGGAGACGACGATGGAGGACACCCACGTGTGGGTGATGGACGCGGAGGGGCGGAACCGCCGCGAGGCGGGCGCCGCGATCGACAACAGGCAGGAGCGCCCCGCGTGGTCGCCCGAAGGCGACGCCTTGTACTTCACCGTGGAGGAGCGGGGAAGCGTGCGGCTCTACCGGCTCCCGGTGTCCGGCGGCGCGCCGTCGCCGGTTGCCCCCGACCCCACCGACGCTGGCGCCGTGTCGTCGTTCTCAGTGGGGCGGGGGAGAACGGTGGCCTTCTCGATGGCGACCCGGTCGGGCCCGGCCGAGCTGTTCCGGCGGCAGCAGGACTGGACGCCGCGCCAGCTGACGTCGCTCAACCGCCCGCTGCTGGCAGGCCGCACCCTCGCGCTGGTGGAGAGCATTCAATACGGCAGCGGCGACCTCACCCCGATCGAGGCGTTCCTGACGCGGCCCGTGCGCGTGGACCCCGGGGGGCGGCACCCGCTGATCGCGATGATCAAGGGGGGGCCGCACGCCCAGCAGGGGCCGGTCTTCAACGCGAAGGCGCAGATCTACGCCGCTCACGGCTTCGCGGTGCTGATGGTGAACTACCGCGGATCCACCGGGTACGGGCAGGCGTTTGCCGATGCCATCTTCAAGGACCAGAACGGCGGCGAGGCGAACGACGTGCTGGCGGGCGTGGACGCGGCGCTGGCGAAGTACTCCTGGCTCGACCCGCAGCGGCTGGGCATCGAGGGGGTCAGCTACGGGGGGCAGCTGACGAACTGGCTGATCACGCGCACGCCCCGCTTCAAGGCGGCGATTCCGACGGCCGGCATCTCGAACCTGGTGACGCAGAACTACCTCGCGTACTACCACGACTACCTGGCGGTGGAGTTCGGCGGCTACCCCCACGAGCAGTGGCAGTCCGACGCCGGGGCGAAGCCGCGCCTGCTGATGGACGTCCTGTGGGAGCGGTCGCCCCTGCGGCACGTGGCGAACGTGAAGACGCCGGTGCTGTTGCTGCACGGCGAGAACGACAGCGACGTCCCGATTGCCGAGGCCGAGCAGTTCTACATCGCGCTGAAGGACGCCGGGGTCGAGACGGTGATGGTACGCTACCCGCGCGAGGGCCACGGGCTGCGCGAGACAGTGCACGTGATCGACAGCATCGAGCGCTCGATCGCGTGGTACGAGGCGCACTGGTAGCAACCCCTGGGCCGCGTCGTAGGGGTCGGGAGTAATTAGAAGT
>JARKSS010000429.1 GCA_029974175.1 Vicinamibacterales bacterium | reverse complement strand
CAGTATTCGCGCGCGAACTGCTCCGCACGGCTCGTTCGCCGACGCACCCGTCGTCCGCGCCGCCGCGGCGCCTCAGGCAGTTCCGAGGGTGTCCTCGCCCGCTTACGCCCGCAACCGGAGCGGGTGGCGGGGCAGCCAGGCACCTTTTGGCCGAGCCGGGCAGCCTCGCGCGCGGGAGTCATCAGCGAGTCCGGTCGGCTGATGCCGGCCGGCGAGCCTTCGCCCGCGCGTCGAGGTGCCCGGCCGGACCAAACGGTGTCGCTGCCCCGACAGGACCCGGATACCAAGCACGGTTGCGGGCCATGAGGGCTGACGGGCTGCCCGGCTTGGGAGGGGAAGCCCGGCTCCGACCTACCGCTGAGGTTGGCTCGGTTTTCGCATCAATCTCTGCCGTGATCGACCGGCTCGGCCGCTGGGTGCTCGAGACGCTTGCCGCGGTGGGCGAGGTGTCGGTGTTCGCCGGCCGCGCCCTGCTCGACGTCTTCCTCCCCCCCTACGAGTTCGGCGAGTTCTTCCGCCAGCTGTACGAGCTGGGCTGGCGCTCGGCGCCGCTCATCGCCGCCTCGGGCGTGGCCATCGGGGTGGTGATGTCGATGCACACCCGCTCGACGCTCGCGCGCTTCGGCGCCGAGGACATGATCCCGGCCGGCCTCGGCCTGTCGGTCGTGGCCGAGATCGGCCCGCTGGTCACGGCGCTGCTGATGGCGGGGCGCGCCGGCGCCGGAATCGGAGCCGAGCTGGGGGCCATGAGGGTCACCGAGCAGATTGACGCGCTCGAGGCGGTGGCGGTTGACTCGTTCCGCTACCTGTCGGTGACGCGCGTTGCCGCGTCAGTGGTCGCGCTGCCGCTGCTGACGGTGCTCATGGACTTTGCCGCGATCGCCGGGGGATACGCGGCCGAGATGCTGGCCAGCGGCATGTCGTTCGATCTGTACCTGACGCGGGCCTTCACTTACATCGACTTCTCGGACGTCCTGCCTTCCACGCTGAAGACGGCGGTCTTCGGGTTCATCATCGCCGTGACCGGCTCGTACCTCGGCTTCACCACCTCGCGTGGCACCGAGGGGGTGGGCCACGCGTCCACCCGCGCCGTCGTCGTTTCGTCGATCCTGATCATCGTCGCCGACGTCGTCCTGGTGCGCATCATCCTGTTCTTCTTCCCGCGAGGGATGGTGTGAGCGGCGAGGCGATGGTGCGCCTCGACGGCGTGCGCAAGTCCTTCGGCGGACGCCGGGTGCTCGACGGCGTGTCGTTCGAGGTGCCGCGGGGACGGGCGTTCTGCCTGCTCGGGCGCAGCGGGTCGGGCAAGAGCGTTACGCTCCGGCACATCGTCGGCCTCGTCCAGCCGGACGAGGGAGAGGTGCAGGTGGCCGGGCGCGACGTGACGCGCCTGTCGAGGCGCCAGCTGGCCGAGGTGCGGCGCGGCATCGGCTTCCTCTTCCAAGGAGGGGCGCTGTTCGACTCGCTCAGCGTGGGCGAGAACGTGGCGTTCCCGCTGCGGCGGCACACGCGGCTCAGCGGGGCCGAGATCCGGGCTCGTGCCGAGAGGGGACTCGAGGAGGTGGGCCTGGCACGCGAGTACGACAAGATGCCGGCCGCCCTCTCGGGAGGGATGCGGAAGCGGGTGGCACTGGCGCGGGCGATGGCGCTCGACCCCGCGGTGCTGCTGGTGGACGAGCCGAGCGCCGGCCTCGACCCGGTCACCTCCGAGGAGATCGATCGGCTGCTGCTCGAGCGGAAGGAACGGGCCGGCGTCACGCTGGTCGTCGTGACGCACAACATCCCCAGCGCCCGCCTGCTCGGCGACGAGCTGGCGGTACTCCACGAGGGTCGCATCGTCGCGCGGGGGACAGCGGCCGAGCTCTCCCAGAGCGATCACGAGCTGGTGCGGGCGTTCATGCAGTCGGGCACGGGAGGGTAGCGTGCAGTCCACGAGGGCGGTTGGCGTCGGTGTCTTCGTGCTGATTGGCCTGGCGCTGTTCGCCGCGGTGCTGTTCCTGATCGGCGACCGCCGCGGCCTCTTCTCCGACAGCTTCACGGCGTACACGGAACTGCAGGCGCTGAGCGGGGTGGCGATTGGCACGCCGGTCTGGGTGTCGGGGATGAGCGCCGGCGAGGTCAAGGAGATCGTGGTGCCGCCGCGTCCCGGCGCGCCGTTCCGCCTCCGGCTCGAGGTGGACGAGGCGCTGCACCAGATCGTGCGGACCGATTCGGTGGTCTCGGTCCGGACCGAGGGGCTCGTGGGCGGGCGCTACCTGCAGATCAGCGCGGGATCCGAGGCCGCCCCCCGCCTGCCCGACGGCGGTGTCCTTCGAGGGCAGGAGCCGTTCGACGTGGCCGAGATGCTCGAGCAGATCCGCCTCGTGGTGGAGAACTTCAACACGACCATCGTGACACTCCGCGGCCGGTTCGAGCAGGGGATTGCCAGCGTCGAGGAGGCGGCCGCCGAGGCAACCGGCCTGATTCGCGGCGCCTCCGACGACGTGCAGCGGATCACCGAGGCGGGGCGCCGGATCGTGGAGAACACGCGCGCGATCTCCGATCGGGTGCGGGCGGGTCAGGGGACGATGGGGCGCCTGATCGAGGACGATCAGCTCTACCGCGACGTCGCCGCAATCGTGCACGAGGCGAAGCTGACGGCCGAGAACATCCGCGCCTTCTCCGAGCACGCCCGCGCGGCGATGAGGTCGGTGGAGGGACGGGCGCAGGAGACGCAGCCGCTCGGCGAGAGCCTGCGGACCACGCTCGACCGGGCGCAAGAGGCCATGGACAACCTGGCCGACGCCACCGAGGCGCTCAAGCACAACTTCCTCTTGCGGGGCTACTTCAGGAATCGAGGCTACTTCAACCTGTCCGACCTGTCCGAGTCGGACTACCGCGCGGGCGTCCTGGAGCAGCGCGGGCGCAGGGCATTGCGCGTCTGGCTGTCGGCCGGCGTGCTGTTCGAGACCGCGCCCGACGGGCGCGAGACGATCAGCGAGGAGGGGCGCGGCCGCCTCGATTCCGCGATGGGCGTCCTCCTCGAACACCGCGAGGGCGGCCCCCTCATCGTCGAGGGATACGACGCCACCGCGCCGGACGAGGCGGGGCGGTACCTCGTCTCGAGGGCGCGCGCGGCCATGGTGCGCGAGCACCTCGTCCGCAGGTTCGACCTCGATCCGTCAGCAGTCGGGTTCCTCGCGCTGGGCAACCGGCCCGTGGGCGAGCCGCCGTCCACGCCCTGGGACGGCGTCGCGCTGGCCGTGTTCGTGCCCCGGTAACCCAATACACCCTGGCCTTCCTACGTGTGCTGATCCGCGACGCGGCCGCGGAGACCGGCACCCGCGCATTCTCTCCCGTTCTCGCGCGATTCTCGGGCAAGTCCGTCCGGGGCGGCGTGGCACGGGAGTTGATTCGCCTTCACCGGACTCACAGGAACGGAGGCGACGCGTGAACGCGGACGAGCGTACGCAAGTGTTTCTCATGGCGGTCGCCGGGGCGGTCGTGGGCGCGCTGGCGGGCTATCTCTACTTCACCGAGCGGGGGAAGCAGTTCATGGCGAGCTGGGAGCCGAAGCTCGACAGTGCCATGCGGGAGATGGGCCACCTGCGCGAGACAGTCACCAAGGCACAGGCGGTGGCGAGCGAGGGCTGGCGATCGATCAGCCAGATTGCCAGCTCGAGGCGTGAAGGCAAGGGGGACGACTGGGGTGGCCGGCAGTCGTCGCCATTCTAGCGTGACAGCTTTCCTGAAGGAGACGCACATGGCGAACGAGTACGATTACGAGTCGGGCAGCGGCGGGTCGGGTTTCGTGGTGGGACTGCTGACGGGCACCGTGCTGGGCGCGGGCATCGGCATGTTGTTCGCCCCGAAGAGCGGCTCGGAACTGCGCGGCAAGATCAGCGAGTCGGCGAGCCACATGGGCGAGAAGGGCCGCGTGATCGTGGACAAGGCGCGCGATGCCGTATCGCGGGGCTCGGAGGAAGCGCGCCGCCTGGGTGAGAAGGCAGCGCACGCGGCGAGCTCGGCCACCGGCTCGAGCGGCACCGGGTCGTCGTCGAACGTCGGCGGCAGCAGCCCGTCGAGCGGTTCGAATCCCGGCTCTCCCTATTCGCCGGGTCCGACCCGCGGGTAAGCGCTCGGCCGGGGCCCGGGGTTGCCGCCCCGGGTCCCGGCCGGCTGGTGCACAATAGGCGGGTGCGACAGGCTGTGGCCGAAGCCCGGCGCGTTCCCCGACTCGCGGCCAGGGCGGCATCGGCGCTGAAGTCGTGGGTGATCCTGGTCGGCAAGGCGTTCTGGCGGGGGTCGCTGGAGTTTTACCAGAGCGACGACCTGACGCACGCGGCCTCGATCGGCTACTACGCCCTGCTCTCGATCTTCCCGTTCTTCCTGCTGGCCTTCTCGGTCCTCGGGGGCCTCACCGCCAGCGAGGAGAACCGGGTGGCCATCCTCAGCTTCCTGCTCCGGTACTTTCCGACGCAGTTCGAGTTCATCACGCGGCAGCTCGACTCGCTCCAGCAGATGCGGGTGCGCATCGGCATCGGCGGCCTGATCGCCCTCGCCTGGGCCGCGCTCGGTTTCTTCGGCGCCATCAGCACGGCCGTGAACCACGCGTGGGGCGTCGAGAAGCAGCGGAGTTACGTGAAGCACAAGCTGTTCTCGTTCCTGATGCTCCTGGCTTCGGGCGTGCTGCTGGTTGCCGCGGTGCTGCTGGCCGG
>JARKSS010000424.1 GCA_029974175.1 Vicinamibacterales bacterium | reverse complement strand
GCCGGGTTGGCGTAGAGCACGCCGCCCACCACCAGCGCGCTGGCCAGCGCGGTCAGCGTGGCGTGGCGTCGGCCGTAGCAGTAGGCAGACAGAAGGGTGGGCAGGGTGTAGAGCGCCAGCACCATCCGGGACGAGGTCGCGAGGTTGAGGATCGCCGCGATCACGAAGACCGACAGGACGATCCACAGCTCCTTGTTGACCGCCTCGAGCTGGCGCCACAGTGAGCCGAGCGCCCGGTCAGGGCGTGTCCGGAGGACCGGCGCGGCAAACACTTCCATCGAAGCACCTCGCGCGCACGGGCCGTTCGCTGGCCACCGATCGTTTCGGCACCCGGCGGCCAGGTCTTTACACGCGACGGCCTGTATAATTGCGCTATGCCCCCAGCCACCGGTTCCCCCGCCGGCCGGCGCCAGTTCACCACGGTCTCGGGCCGCCCGGTGCGCGTTCTCTACACGCCAGCCGACGTGGCCGGCCTCGACTACGCCCGCGACCTGGGCGACCCCGGCACCTTCCCGTACACGCGCGGCATCCACGCCACCGGCTACCGCGGCAAGCTCTGGACGATGCGCCAGTTCGCGGGGTTCGGCACGCCCGAGCAGACCAACCTCCGCTACAAGGAGCTGCTGGCGAACGGCGGCACCGGCCTCAGCGTGGCGTTCGACCTGCCGACGCTGATGGGGCGCGACCCCGACCACCCGCTCTCGCTCGGCGAGGTGGGGAAGTGCGGCGTGAGCATCGCCTCGCTCGCCGACATGGAGGCGCTCTTCCACGGGATCGACGTGTCGTCGATCACCACCTCGATGACGATCAATTCGCCGGCGCCCGTGCTGTTCGCGATGTACCTGGTGGTGGCCGAGCGCCAGGGGGCCGACTGGCGCCAGCTCTCGGGCACGATCCAGAACGACATCCTCAAGGAGTTCATCGCCCAGAAGGAGTTCATCTATCCGCCTCGCCCCTCGATGCGCCTGGTCACCGACGTCTTCCGTTTCTGCCGCGACGAGGTGCCGCGCTGGAACACCATCTCGGTCAGCGGCTACCACATCCGCGAGGCGGGCGCGACGGCCGTCCAGCAGCTGGCCTTCACTCTGCGCGACGGCGTCGAGTACGTGCAGTACGGCGTGGACGCCGGGCTGAAGGTGGACGAGTTCGTGCCCCGGATCTCCTTCTTCTTCAACGCGCACAACGACTTCTTCGAGGAGATCGCGAAGTACCGGGCGGCGCGGCGGATCTGGGCCCGGGTGATGCGCGAGCGGTTCGGCGGGCGCGACGAGCGGTCGCTGAAGCTGCGCTTCCACGCGCAGACGGCGGGAGTGTCGCTCACCGCGCAGCAGCCGAACAACACCCTCGTGCGCACGGCGCGGCAGGCGCTCGAGTCGGTCCGCGGCGGCACCCAGTCGCTGCACACCAACTCGCTCGACGAGGCGCTCGCCCTCCCGACCCGGGAGGCCGTCACCCTGGCGTTGCGGACCCAGCAGATCATCGCGCACGAAAGCGGGGTGGCCAACGTCGTCGATCCCCTCGGCGGGTCGTACTTCGTCGAGCACCTCACCGGGGAGATGGAGCGCGAGGCCCTCGACATCATGGGCGCCATCGACGCGATGGGCGGGATGGTGGCGGCCATCGAGCGCGGGTACCCCCAGCGCGAAATCGCCGAGAGCGCCTACCGCTTCCAGCAGGCTGTCGAGCGACGCGAGAAGACCATCGTCGGCGTCAACGAGTACGTGGCCGACGAGGAGGAGCCAATCCCGATCCTCTACATCGACGAGACCGCCGGCGAGCGGCAGCTCGCC
>JARKSS010000420.1 GCA_029974175.1 Vicinamibacterales bacterium | reverse complement strand
TTGGTCTTCGCGCACCTGAGCCGCGAGGTTCCTGGAGCGGGAGGGCCGTACGCCTACACCCGCGAGGCGTTCGGCGACCTCGCGGGCTTCACGGTCGGGTGGGCGTACTGGGTGTCGGTCTGGGTGGGCAATGCCGCCATCGCCACCGGCGCGGTCGGCCACCTCGGCTCGTTCTTCCCGTGGATGGTTGCCTCGCCGCTGAACACGGCGCTCGCAACGCTTGGCTTCGTCTGGGCGTTCACCTTCGTGAACTGCGCCGGGATCCGCGCGGCGGGCTGGGTGCAGGGCATCACCACCGTCCTGAAGCTGCTGCCGCTGGTGGCCGCCATCGCGCTGCTGGTGTCGCGCCTCGACACGGTGGATTGGCACGGCGCCGGAACGGCGACTTTCACGCTGGGCGGAACGGTCTCGGTGGTCACGCTCACGCTCTGGGCGATGCTCGGCCTCGAGTCGGCGACCATCCCGGCCGACAAGGTCGAGGGGGCCTCGAGGACGGTGTTCCGCGCGACGATGTGGGGAACCGTCCTGACAATCGTGATCAGCGCGGCCGCGTGCTCGGCCGTGCTGCTGCTCGTGCCGGCCTCGCGCGCCGCCTCGTCGAGCGCGCCGTTCGCCGACCTCGCCACCTCGGCCTGGGGGGCGGGGGCTGCCCGCGCCGTGTCGCTGTTCGCCGCCATCAGCGCGCTCGGCGCCCTCAACGGCTGGACGCTGCTGCAGGGGGAGCTGCCCCGCGCGATGGCGCAGGACGGGCTGTTCCTGCGCTGCTTCGCGAAGACCTCCGCGAGAGGCGCACCGGTCGTGGCGCTGCTTGCGACCAGCGGCGTGGTGACGGCGCTGGTTCTCCTCACGGTCTCGCGGTCGCTCGTCGGCATCTTCACCTTCTTCGTCCTGCTGGCCACCACCGCCACGCTCGTCGCGTACCTGGCGTGCGCGCTCGCCCTGCTGCGGCTGCGGGCGCGGGGCCGCGCCGGCGCGCCGCAGCTCGGCCTCGCCGGTCTCGGTCTTCTGGCCTGCGTCGGCGCGGCTTACTCGATTGGCGCGCTGATCGGCGCCGGCCGCGAGGCCGTGCTGTGGGGCGCGGTGCTGCTGGCCGCCGGCCTGCCGGTGTACGCGCTGCTGCGGCGGAAGGCGCGAGAACGACTCCCCGCGCCTGGAGCAGGCCTGTAGCCGCGCTCCCCACCAGTGGTGAAAAAAGGCGTTCTCGCGCGCGGGTCCGCTCGAATAGAAAAGCCGCAGAGAACGAGTGAGCCTGGACACTCGCCGTGCGTCCCGGCTGCGTCACGCGCCAGGCTTTCGGAAGACGGCGGACAGGCCCCTCGCCCGCGGTGCCTCACCGGTCTGTTCGAAGCCGGCGGCACGGGCAGTGGCCAGTGTCTGGTCGAAGTCTGCCGGCGGCACGTGGCCGCGCGGCTCGACAACCAGCAGCAGGCCGCCAGGGCGGAGCACCTCGTGCAGCTGCTCGAGGAACCTCCGCTGGTCGGGCACCTCGTGCACGACGTAAAGCGCAATCGCCAGGTCCGCAGAACCCGCGAAGCCGTTCAGGCCGAGATCGGTCTCGGATGAAACACGCGCCACGATGCGGTCGGCCAGGCCGGCCCGTTTCGCGCGGCGCCGCAGGCCCGCGATCATCTTCTCCTGGAGGTCAACGCAGATCACCTTGCCCTCGGCGCCGACCATCCTCGCGAGCGGGAGGCTGAAGTATCCCATCCCGCAACCGGGCTCGACCACCGTCATGCCCGGCCGAACGAAGGGGCCGAGCAGGCGTTCGGGCGGTTCGATCAACCGGCGGAGCGGGTTGACGAGCATCCACCCGAGCCACCAGGGACACACGTGGTGAGTTCGTGTCATTGGCGCCGCAGTCCTCACAGGTAAGATAGCGCGAAGCATGCCGCATCACGCGTCGATTCACGCGCTCGTTGCCGATCTGGTCAGCCTCGGCGTCGCCACCGGCGACCTCGTCATGGTGCACGCGTCGCTCCGCAGGCTCGGCCCGGTCGAGAGGGGAGCCGAGGGGGTGATCGAGGCGCTCGACCAGGCGGTCGGTCCCGGCGGCACGGTGATGATGGTGCTCGGCGCCCGCGACGACTGGGCCTGGGTGAACGACCGCCCCGAGGCGGATCGGGCCGCGCTGCTCGAGGGCTCGCCGCCCTTCGATGCGCTGACGACGCCGGCGTCGCCCGAGGTGGGCGTGCTGGCCGAGGTGTTCCGGCGCACACCTGGAACACGCGTGTCCGACCACCCGGAGGGGCGGTTCGGCGCCCGCGGCCTTCTCGACCGGCACCTGCTGCTCGACGTGCCCTGGAACGACTATTACGGTCCCGGCTCGCCGCTCGAGCGCCTCGTGGATGCGGGCGGCAAGGTGCTCCGCCTCGGGGCCGACCCCGACACCGTGACCTTGATGCACTATGCCGAGTACCTCGCGGAAGTCCCCGGCAAGAGGCGCGTCAGGCGCTACCGGCTCGTCGCCACTCCCCGCGGTCCCGAGCTTCGCCTTGTCGAGTGCCTCGACGACAACAACGGGATCGTGGACTACCCGGGAGGCGATTACTTCGCCGACATCCTGCAGGCCTACCTCGAGCAGGGCACGGCGCGCCGGGGAAGGGTCGGCCAGGCCGACAGCGAGCTGCTCGATGCCAGGGACCTGGTGGAGTTCGCGGCGCGCTGGATGACGAAGCGGTTCGGAGGCCGCGAGGCGACGCCGCCGGCCGGATAACCCGGCCGGTCCCGCGCGGTCCCGTGCCGCAGGACACCCGTTTCGCTTCTCGTACCCGGAACGGATCTCCCCGGCTACAATGGAGGCCGCCTGGCCCCGCCTTCGCCGCTTCCCGGCGCCTGCAGGGCAGGTACGGAAACCAGCCGTCGTTCGCGGAGGAGAGCATGTCCCACTTCATCGGTGAGAAGGAGTTCTTCCCGGGCATCCCCGCCATCAAGTACGAGGGGCGCGAGTCCACCAACCCCCTCAGCTTCAAGTTCTACGACCGCGACAAGAAGGTGCTGGGCAAGACGATGGCGGAGCACCTGCGGTTCGCGGTGGCGTACTGGCACTCGTTCTGCGCCGCGGGGTCGGACCAGTTCGGCGACGGGACGCGGGTCTTCCCGTGGGATTCGGCTCCGACGCCGATCGATCGCGCCCGGCAGAAGCTCGACGCCGCCTTCGAGTTCATCACCAAGCTGGGAGCAGACTTCTACTGCTTCCACGACCGCGACCTGGCGCCGGCCGGCGCGACCGTGGCCGAGTCGGAAAAGAACCTGCAGACGCTCGTCGAACTCGCCAAGGAGCGGCAGAAGGCCACGGGCGTGCAGCTGCTCTGGGGAACGGCGAACCTGTTCTCGCACCCGCGCTACATGAACGGCGCCGCGACCAATCCTGACTTCCGCGTGGTCACGCACGCGGCCGCGCAGGTGAAGGCGGCCATCGACGCGACGATCGCGCTGGGCGGGCACGGCTACGTCTTCTGGGGCGGCCGCGAGGGCTACACGACGCTGCTGAACACCGACATGAAGCGCGAGCTGGACAACCTCGGGCGCTTCCTGTCGATGGCGCGCGACTACGGGCGCCGCCACGGCTTCACCGGCACCTTCTACATCGAGCCGAAGCCGATGGAGCCCACCAAGCACCAGTACGACTTCGACGCGGCGACGGTGATCGGCTTCCTGCGGGCGTACGGCCTCGACAGGGACTTCAAGCTCAACATCGAGGCGAACCACGCGACGCTGGCGGGCCACTCGTTCTCGCACGAGCTGCAGGTGGCGGCCGACGCGGGGCTGCTCGGCAGCATCGACGCCAACCGGGGCGACCCCCAGAACGGGTGGGACACCGACCAGTTCCCGACCGACCTCTACCAGGCCACCGAGGCGATGATGATCGTCCTGCGGGCGGGCGGCTTCACGACGGGAGGCCTGAACTTCGACGCGCACATCCGGAGGAACTCGACCGATCCCGAGGACCTGTTCCTGGCGCACATCGGCGGGATGGACACCTTCGCGCGGGCACTCGAGATTGCCGCGCGGCTGCTGCACGAGTCGCCGCTCAAGGACCTGACGAAGAAGCGCTACGCCTCGTTCGACGAGGGCGTCGGCCTGCGCTTCACCAAGGGCGAGCTGACGCTCGAGGACCTGGCAGGGCTGGCCACGAAGTACGGCGAGCCGCCGCTCGTCAGCGGCAAGCAGGAGCTGATCGAGAACGTGATCAACCAGTACCTGTGAGCTGACAGAAGACACGTCGGGGCGACCCTCGTGGTCGTCCCGACACCCTCCTCCGAGCCGGCGCAGCCGGGCCCCGCGAAGCCCCGCGAGCCGCCGTGGGCCCCCTTACTGCGCGCGCACGGGGAACGTGCCCGAGTCCACGGTTTCCCCGGTGCGGGAGATGGCCTGGAAGGACAGCGTGTCGCCGGCGATCTCGACCAGCATGAACGACCGGTCGCGATCGAAGCCGGCGGCGGTCAGCGGCGTGTCCCGGATGTTGCCCCGCCGCAGCTTGCCCGCCCCGCCCGACGTGAAGTAGGCAATACCCTTCTGCGGCTTGATCCGCTCGTAGAAGTGCTCGTGGCCGGCGAAGACGGCGCTCACGCCGTGCTCGACGAAGAGCGGCTCGAGGATCCTGCGCAGGGTGGTGTCCGGCCCGTGCCTTTCCCCGGATGAGTACAACGGGTGGTGGAAGTAGGCAATCTTCCACCGGGCCTGCGAGGCAGCCAGCTCGCGGCGCAGCCATTCGACCTGCTTCACGTGCAGGTCGGTCGTGTCGAGGACGAAGAACTGGACCGGCCCCTTGGTGAACGAGTAGTACCGCTCGCCGTTCATGTTGAACGGCCCGTAGAGCCGCTGCGCCGGCTCGTCGTGGTTGCCGAGCGCGGCGTAGAACCGGACGCCGGCGTCGAGCAGCCGCTTGTAGGGAAGCTCGAACTTCCGCCGGTAGTCCTCGGGCCGCTCAGAGCCGTACAGGTTGTCGCCCAGCATGATCACGAAGTCGAATGGGAGTTGGGCGTGCGCCTCGACCAGCCGGTCGGCCACCTCGAACTGGTGCCGCTTTCCCGTGCCGCCGTCGCCAATCACGGCAAACCGCACCGAGCCTTCCGCGGCCGGCAGCGTCACGCGAAGCGAGCTGGGTGCCGAGGGCGGGCGTGCCTCGGGCGGTGCCGACGCGCATCCACCCGTCCAGGCGACGAGGAACGCGGCAAGGGCGAGCCGCCCGAGCCGGCGCGCGCGGGCAGTGCCG
Organism: Vicinamibacterales bacterium; assembly: GCA_029974175.1. Classification (GTDB taxonomy): domain Bacteria; phylum Acidobacteriota; class Vicinamibacteria; order Vicinamibacterales; family Fen-181; genus JARKSS01. Next base: position 2,047 of record JARKSS010000420.1, on the reverse strand, counting down.
GCGGTGCACGCCGCGCCAGCTACTGCTCGATGAGGGCCAGGTCCCATGCCCCCAGTGTAATGCGCTCGCCCGGAGCCACTCCACGCCCCGAGACCAGCTCGGTCCCGGCCGGATGCGGGTACTGGAACGACTGCGGCTCGCCCGAGAAGTTGAGGTAGAAGCGCAGCATCCGGCCGTCGCGCGACACCGCCTCGCGCAGCCTCACGCGCGGCGGCAGCCCCGCGGGCGGCTCGATCCCGGCTTCCTTCAGCACCGACTCCACCACCTTTGCCTGCAGCGCGTCGGTGAGCACCGTCCCCTCGTAGGTCACGGTTCCCTTCCCGAACGCGTTGCGCGTGACCGCCGGGAACCGCCCGAAGAACGGGTGATCGTAGAAGGCCAGCGGCGTCGCCGTTTCGGGGAGCAGCATGTCGATCCAGGTCGAGGCCGTGTTCTGCTCGTCGCCGACGCCGAAGGGGTCGCCCTTGAGCCGCAGGGGCTCCTTGAGGCTGGAGAACTCCTGGTACGAAAAGCCGCAGGCCTCGCGCAGCGGCCCGGGCGCGCGCACGGCGCGCACGGTGTCGAACTCGTTGGTGAAGCCGCTCTTGAGCGTCAGCAGCACGTGCCCCCCGCCGCGGGCGAAGGCGGCAATCCGCTCGAGCAGCGCGTCGCTGGCGACGTAGAGCGGCGGCACGACGAGGACGTCGTAGCCGGAGAAATCGGCCTCCTCGGCGAAGACGAAGTCGGCGCCGACGTTCAGCCGGTACAGCGCCTTGTGCAGCTGATCCTCGATCGTCAGGTATGACACCCGGTCGGCAATCGGCATGAACTGCAGGCCGTAGTGCGAGTCCACGCTGTGGAGGATCGCCACCCGGTTGCGCGGCATCAGCCCCGCGAGGCGCGGCCCCAGCCGCTTGAACTCGGCGCCGATGCGCGTCGCCTCCTCGTACACCCGGTTCGGCTCGAGGTCGTGCCCGAGCAGCCCCTTCCAGTACGTCTCCTGCCCGTAGTGCAGCGAGTGCCAGTGCCAGTACTCGACCATGTGGGCGCCGCCCGCCACGTGCGCCCACGCCTGGAGGCGCAGCTGCCCGTCGTAGGGCGGGAACTGTCCCTTGGCGTCCCAGCCGATCGTCTGCGCGTTCGTCTCGGTGACCAGGAACGGCGCGCGCTTCATCGACCGCGTGAAGTCGCCGCTGAAGGCAATCCACCAGCCGTCGAGCGCGTCCTGCGCCTCGTGGTACGGGTTCATCCCGGCGACGTCGAGGAACTTCGAAATGTCCCGGGAATCGACGGCCGTCCGCGCGCCGCCGTGGAAGTCCTGCATCACCCACTGCCGCGCCGGCGCGTACTCGCGCACCAGCGCCGCCTGCCAGGCGAGGAAGTCCGTCACGAGCGAGCGCTGGTAGCGTTCCCACTCCAGCTTCCAGCCGGGGTTGAGGATCCCGTCGCGCGGCGGCAGGTCGTCCCAGCTCGAGAGCAGCTGTCCCCAGTAGACCAGCCCCCAGGCCTTGTTCAGCGCCTCCACCGTGCCGAACTTCCGCTTCAGCCACTCCTGGAACCCGGCCTGCACGTTCGGCCCCGCCGTGCCGTACGACGTGGTCTCGTTGTCGATCTGCCAGCCGACGACACCGGGGTGCTTCGCGTACCGTTCGGCGATCTTCCGAATCACGCGCTCGGCGTACTGGCGGTAGACCGGGTGAGTGATGTCCATGTTCTGCCGGGGCCCGTAGAACTGCTGCGGCCCGCGCACCTGCCCGAGCGGCACGACCATGATCTCGGGGTGCTTCGCGTAGAGCCACGGCGGGATCGAGTAGGTGGGCGTCCCCATCACCACCTGGATGCCGGTCTCGTGCATCGCGTTGACGACCCGGTCCATCCACGCGAACTGGAACTCGCCGTCCCGCGGTTCCCAGCTGCTCCAGGTCGATTCGCCCACGCGCACGACCGTGATGCCCGCCCGCTTCATCAGCTCGATGTCCTTCTCGAGCCGCTCGGACGGCATGTACTCGTGGTAGTAGGCGACGCCGTAGAGGATGGTGTCGGGCCGCATGGCCGGCCGGGCCTCTCG
>JARKSS010000418.1 GCA_029974175.1 Vicinamibacterales bacterium | reverse complement strand
GGTGAACCAGGCGCGGTGGCAGCGGCCCCGCCTTCGCCGGGCGGAACGGGCGGCGGCCCGACCGGGTACTTCCGCAGGTCGTCGTTTGTGTAGACCTTGCCGGGGGCCTTGATCGCCTTCCGCCGCTCTTCTTCCTTCTTGGCCACCTCCCCGAGAGACTGGGCGTGGGCCATTCCTGAGCACAGCACGACCGCGGCAAGGCCCCAGGCCAGAGGCGTCTTCCTCATGTTCCCCCCTCGGCTGATGCGTGCCGAGACTCTATCGTACCCGCTATCGGACGAGGGGGGGAGAGACTTCAGGGCGTCAGTAAACCTCGCGCCACGAGACGACGCGCACCCCGCTGAAGCCGGGCCCCTGGTTGTAACCTCGCGGGTCGCCGAAGACCCGAAGCTCGCCACCGGCCGCCACCAGCACGTGGCGGTCTGCCGCCACTGGCGGGGTCACGCGCCCGGCCCCCGCAGAGCCGACGCTCGCCGTGTCGCGGGTATCGCGCCGGCCGTCCCCGCTCCAGTCGTAGGCCACGCCAAACCCGAAGGTCAGCGCGTAAAGACGTCCCACCCCGTTGTCGCACGCGGTCCCGCCAACCGACGTGGTCGAGAAGAAGACCATGTCGCCCGCCAGCGCGGGCATCGACGACGCCCTCTCCTCGACTCCCCCGCCGCCCCCCGACAGGGGGATTTCTCCCCGCATGGCAACCCCCGACGGCGTTTCCTCGAACGCAAGCAGGCGCCCGGGCGGCGACGCCCGGGTGGTCGGAGCGAGGTCGCTGCTCGTGGCCACGAAGACGAAGGTCCGGTCGAGGCCGGAGCGGACCACCGCGGCGGAGCCGAAAATCGGTTCGCCCGCCCGCCCTCCGTAGAGCAGGCGAAGCGGACCCGCGAACCGCGGCCCCGAGTCATCCCGCCCGACATCGGCCCGCCACAGCCGGCCGTCGAGGTCGCCCAGGAAGACGCTGGCCGGCCGGGTTCCGGCATCCAGGAGAACGGCCGGGTCGGACGCCAACGCGTTCTTCAAGCCAGCGCAGCCTGCCGCCTCGCAGGCCTCGTGGTCTTCACCCACCCCGTCGGAGGCAACCCGGCTCGAGTCGAGGAGCGCCCCGGTTTCCGCGTCGAGCAGGTAAAGCGACGTGCCGGCTGGGACACCGCCCCGGTTCGTCTGCCGCTCGACGGTCGCCGGCAGCGGGCCCGACCCGACCACGACCACCGATGGCCCGGCAGGGCCCATCCGGAAGACAGAAGGGGTGGACCACGTCTCGCCCACGCTCTTCTCGACCTCGGTCGCCGAGGCGGCCACATCTCCGTGATCGCCGAGCGCGGCATCGAACTGGTCATAGCGAGGGAAGCTCCAGAGGAAGGGAACGCGGCCGGGGTCGGAGAACCAGCCCAGGAGTGCATCGACGTCGTTGCTGTCTGGCGCGATCGCCAGGCCAATACCTGGAAGGCTGACGTCGAACGCCTGGTAGAACGTGCCGCCCGCCCCCTCGCCGACAACCAGGATCGTCTTCCACCCCTCGACCGTGCGGATGTCCGCCAACCGCGGCGAGCCGCCAACGAAGTGCCGGTAGGCATCGAGCGGCTGCCCGTCGTCGAGCAGCCGGAGCTTGGGCAGCAGGTTGAACGGCACGACCGCCCACACCTCGACGCCGGTTCTCGCGTCCACCACGTGCAGCATCCCATCGTCTGCGCCGACGGCAACGAGCGAGCGTCGGTTCCTGTTGGCCTCGGCGAAGGCAACGTAGCTGTCGTCTGGCATCGTCTCCGCCGGCGGCGTGAGCAGCGCCGGCGTCGAGTGGGTGACGCCGCCAAGCGGGAGCTGCCGGATCCGCCGCACCAGGGCGGCTGGGGCGGCAGTGCGAAGGTACGGGGCCAGGAGTGGCGCGTTTGCCTCGGTAAAGGGGACGACACCGCGGCCGGGAATGACCGTGAACAGGTTGCGCCGCGAGGCCTCGGGCACCGCCGCTGTCCACAAGCGGGTGCCGTCGGCCACGAAGCGGTACCCGAGGAACGCGTCTTCATCGGCTTCCGGCCGGTACCCCCGGAACGCGCGAAGGCGCAGGTCGAAGCCGGGGAGGACGAAGCCGGCCGTGAACACCACGTTCGAAGTCTGCGGGATGACGGCTCCCTCGGCCGTCGAGACGGTGGTGTCGGGAAGGGCCACGCCGCGGGCGTCGGTCGCCCCCTCGAGGTTCACCGTCCCGACAACCGGCGGAGCGATCGAGTAGTCGGTGGGCCCCGGGAAGGACGCACCGGGCGAAGGCCGCGCAGTCACGTCGGCAAAGCGTGCCAGGCCATGCTGCACGGCGCCGTTGATGGCCCGCACGACCGCATGCACCGCCTCCTCAGCATCTCCTTGGCCCTGCCAGGACTCGACCTCCGTGTACGTTCCGCCCGTGACCGCCGCGACGGTGGCCAGCGCCTGCCCTGCCTCGCCCGGCGCGAGCGCAACGACGTGGACGGGCACCCGGCGGCCCGATGCGTCGAGGAAGTCGAGGGCACGCCGATCAATCGCGGGGTCGACGCGGGGTTCCTGGTCGCCGGCCGCAATGAGCACCACGATGGTGTTGCGGCAGGTCAGATCGGCGGCCGACAGGCGGGAGGCCTCGGCGTGCGCGTCTTCGAGCAGGTGGAGGATCGGCGCATCGATCGATGCAGCCGTGTCGAAGCCGGCTGCCACAAGGGCACCGGCGTCGGCTGTGCCCCTCCCGAGAGCCGAGAGGACCAGCATGTTCGATCCCGCGACGTCGGCAGGCACGAGCGGCGCAGATGCCGGAGCGTTGGAGCCGGGGCCGGCGGTTTCGGCAATGGAGGCAGACCACTCCCCTGCCATCCCGGTATCAGACGGCAGCGCTGCGTCCGGATGCACCGTCACCCGTACCCGCGGCGGCGGATCGACAGTGGCAGAGAGGCCGAGCTGTCGAGATACGAGAAGGCCGAAGGCCACCGAGTGGCGATTCTGCTCGATGGCCCTCGCGACAGCAGCCTTCGCAATCCCCAGCCGCGTCACCCGGTCGAAGGTTGCGAAGGCCGCGTCGAGATCCCCGACCACGCGGATGGCGTCGGCCTCGGCGCGGATCTCGGATCCGGGGTCGAGCCAGCGAAGCGCCGTGTACGCCCGGCGGTACTCGACCGCTGCGGTGCTGGCGGTCACGCCAAGGCCCGCTTCCCAGGCTTCGCCGGTGCGGCGATACACATGAGGGTCGTGGTAGTCGCCCGCGAGATCGCACTGCATCCGGCTGGAGAGATCGACGGCGATGACCACGCGCGGCTGCAGCGACTTGAGGAACAGGAGCGGGTCGAGCTGCGCCTCGGCGGGGCGTGCGACCGCCACCGCCATCATGAGCACCCCAAACGCCGCCACGCCGGGCCCGTTTCGCGAACCGGTCATCAAGGCCCCTCCTCTGCCAGCGACAAACGCGTGCCGGCGGGCGCGCCGTCGCCAACTGGCAAGCCCGCCCCGGGTTCGCCCGTGGTGGGCCCGGCGCCCCCTCGTTGGCCGGTGTAGCCATCGGGGACCGGGAGGCGGGCCGAGCGGGCCACCACGGCCTCGATCGCCCGGCCGGCGCCGCCCTCCCCGAACGCGTGAGCGCGCACCAGGAGGACGCCGGCGCCGGGGTTCGTACCGCGGCCGTCCCGAAGGGGGTTGCCGTCGCTGTCGAGCGGATCGTCGGCCACCAGTACCACTAGGTAGCCGGACGCCTGTGTCCCCGTCAGCTGCGAGAACGGCCCCCAGGCGAAGAGGCGCCAGACGGGGTTGCTGGCGCCCCACGGACGCTCTTCGGTCACGGCTTCGAGCGATGCCTGGTCGCACGGCTCCCGCCGGCCGCAGTTGGCCAGGTTGGCCAGTTCATCGAGCACGATGGTGCGTCCGCCAACGAGGCGAGGACCCGCGGGAGGCCCGTCGGTGAAGCCGGATGTCAGGGCACCCGACAGCACGAAGTCCCAGTCTGGCGCGTGCTGGAGATCGGGCAGCACGCGCTCGAGGGCGGCGTCCGCCGCGTAGAACGTCTCGCGTGATGCGCGCACGTTGCCAGACGCGAGGACATCGGCTGCGCCGGCCATCACGAGCGCCAGGCCGAGCGCCGAGAGCAACAGCATCGCCAGCAGCACGATCAAGAGAGCCGACCCGTGCTCGCCGCGCCTCACCGCCCACCTCCTGCTCCCCGCGGCACCACGTCGAAGCTCACCACGCGGTCGGGGACGAGGCGAAGGCCCGAGCCCGACGTCCCGGGCCGCATGAAGAACGCCCCCCGTCCTCTGAGCGGCGCGGGCGCGGCCTCGAGGCGGAGCGAGACGCGCGCGCGCCTGACGCGGAGCAGGTCGGCGTCGAAGCGTGACGGGCTGGCCGCGTCGGGACAAAACGGTCCGTCGGTCAGGACGGGTGGTGTCAGCTCGACGAGGCCGAGCAGGTTGCCGGCGAGGTCTTGAAGCCGGGGCACCGCTACCCCGTCCACGCGGGTGAACACGCAGTTCTCGCCCGGCCCCCAGGCGTCCTCGAGGTCGTCGATTCCAACCGGCGGCGGAAGCGGACCGTAGGTGGTGCTCGACCCGTCGCTGGAAACGGAAGGCGCGCTCGATTCGCCGAAGAGCCGCACCGAAAACGACACGACGTGATCCAGCAGCGGAAGATCCGAGGCGGCCCCGTTGTGGCGGCGCAGCTGCGGCGGGTCGGCAGCCGTTGCGTCGCGAACATAGAAGACGACCGGGTCGGCGGCGATCGCAAGCGAGCCGGCCGGAAACGTGCGCGCAGATGCCGGGCCGCGCCGCGACAGGGTGACGGAGTCTCCGGCCACCATCGCCGCCTGCGCCAGCTCTGACCGTCCGCCGGGACCGACGAGCACGAGCGCGTCTCCCTCCCGGATGCCGCAGGACGGGCTGGCCGCCGGACACCGCGTCGCATCGAGCTCGGCCCTCGTCTCGCCCGGTGCAAGGGCCGATCGCAGGCTGGCGGGCACCGTGGCTGGCAAGGCCGTCAGCAGCGAGAGTGTTGCGGGGCTCCAGTCGCCTGGCGCAGCGGCACGCCGTGCGCCGATTGCGTACGGGAACAGGCACGGAACCTCGACGCCCAGAGGGTTGCGCTCGCCTGAGGGCCCCGCGCCGCAGGCACCCAGCAGGCGGGCGTTCACCACTTCGGCGGCGGCGCGGACGCGCTGGTGCAGGTCGCCGACGGCGGGCATCCGCAGGAACGCGTCGCTCGACGGGTGGATGACGGTCAGGACTGCGCCGGCAATCAGCACCGACAGCGCGGTTGCCACCAGCAGCTCGGGCAGCGCGAACCCACGCCTTCGCCAAGCGCTGGCGGGGAGCCGCATCCGCATCATCGCGCCCTCCGGCTCTTCAACGTGGTGAGACGCGCCGTCTCCGTCAGGCCGCGGCCATCGGCACCCGTGACGGCGAACACTCGCACCTCGAGGACGAGCGTCTCGGCGGGGACGGCAGGCGCCGGGACCACGGCCCAGCGGCGGACGAGCGGAGCCCCGGCTGCTCCCGCCGATGCCACCCACTCGCCGTCAGCGCCGAGGTAGTCAACGAAGCCTGGCATGTCGGCCTCGAGGCTGCCGGCGGGCGACGGAGCGAGGCCGGCCCCGCCCGACGGGGAGACCGGCGATCGCGCCGCATCGCTTTCCTCATCCTCGATGCGCGTGCCGTTGGCGTCGAACCCCCACGCCAGGCCCCGCAGCTGTTCGAGCTTGTCGGCGGCGGCAATCGACGCGACCACGGTTCGACGCGCGATCGTGGTGGCCCGAGCCGCCTGCAACAGGACGCCAGGCAGCGAGACGAGGACGCCCGCGAGAATCGCGAGGGCGACCACGACCTCGAGCACGGTGGACCCGCGGGTGGTTGCAGGCGGCATGGTGTGGGCCGCCATCTCGAAGTGCAAGAGGGACGCCGGGGCCGTTTTGCAGTGACGGGCGAAAAAAGGCGGGACTTGCGGCCCCGACGCCGGCGCGGGATCGAAGGTCGCAGCCGCGGCCACGGGGTGCCGGCGAGGTCGTCGCAGGATCTGCGCCCCGGGGGCTGACGGTCGCTACGCGGTCGTGAGCGGCAGCACCATCGTGAACGCGGCCCCGCCGCCCTCCGCCTCCTCGACGACCACGCGCCCGTTGTGCGAGACGACGATCTTGCGCACCAGGGCCAGGCCGAGGCCCGTCCCCTGCGACCGGGTGGTGAAGAACGGCTGGAAGACCTTGTCCCGCATTGCCTCGGGAATGCCCGGCCCGTTGTCGGCCACGCGCACGCGCAGCGCCCGGTTCGGCACGTCCACGCGGCCCTCGATGGTCACCCGTGGCGGCCGGCCGGCCTCGATGGCGGCCTCGACCCCGTTGCGCACCAGGTTGACCAGCGCCTGGGTGAGCAGCACCTCGTCCCCGTCGAGCGTGCCGAACTCGCCTCGCACAGTGATGTCGCCGCCCCGTGCCGTCGCCTCGCCGGCCACCTCGGCGCGCGCCCGCTCGACCAGCTGTGCCGACTGCACCGGCGCCAGCGTGAGCTGCGCGGGTCGGGCAAAGTTGAGGAAGTTGGTGACGACCCGCTCGAGCGAGTCGGTCTCGGCCCGGATTGCCTCGACGTAGGTACGCTGATCGTCCGGATTGCCGGCGGGATCGAGCAGGCGGGCGTAGCCATGGATCGTGGCGAGGCCGTTCCGGAATTCATGCGCGAGGCCGGCGGTCAACTCGCCCAGCCGGGCCAGGCTGTCCTTGATCCTCACCTGCTCTTCGAGGTCCATGACCGCCGTCAGGTCGGAGAACAGGCAGACGGCCCCCTGCAGCGTGCGCGCCTGGTCGAGCAGTGGCGAGACCGTCACCCCCAGGTGCAGCGTGCCGTCGGGCCGGCGCAGCGACACCGACCGTCGCACCGCGGGCCGCGCCGACGAGAGGCATTCCTCGATGACCTCGGCAAGGGGCGTCGCCCCGCTGAGCACGGTGCGGAAGTCGTGACCCGCATCGGCCCGATTCAGCTTGAGCAGGCGGCTGGCCGCCGGGTTCAGCGTGCGGATCGTCCCCTTCAGGTCGACCACCACCAGCCCCGAGGTCAGGCTGGAGACGATCTCGCTGTTCAGCCGCTCCGAGCTCTCGGCGCGGGCGGTGAGCGCCCGCTCCTGGTCGTGCAGCTTCCGCAGGGCGTCCTCGAGCGCGGCGGTCACGAAGACCCGTTCGCTGTCACCCTCGCGCGCGTGACGGCGCAGGTCGCGCGCCGCCGACGCGAAGCGCAGGACGGCGAACACCAGGACGGCGACCAGGCCCGCGACGAGCGCGGTCAGGCCGAGCAACGCGTAGGCGGACGGGGTCATGGGTGGCTCACCGGTAAAAGCTGGCGTACCAGGCGACGAGGTCGGGCCCTGCCAGGGCGGCGACGATTGCCCCGATCGCCAGGAAGCTCCCGAACGGCAGCTTCGACCCAAGGTGGCCGCGCTGCGCCGCGATCAATCCGAGCCCGACCACCGACCCGGCAAGCGAGGCCACCACCAGCGTCAGCAGCATCAACGGCCAGCCCAGGAAGGCGCCAATCATCCCGAGCATCTTCACGTCGCCGAACCCGAGGCCCTCCTGGTGGCGCAGCCGCTCGTAGGTCCACCCCACCAGCCACAGCACGCCGGCCCCCGCGACGGCTCCGACGAGGGCGCTGCGCCACCCGGGCTCGAGGAAGAAGCTGGCCGCGAGGCCGACGAGGATGCCGGGCAGCGTGATCTCGTTGGGCAGGATCTGGTGCTGCAGGTCGATGACGAACAGCACGAGCATGGCGCACGCGAAGGCGGCGCGAACGGCGAACAGCGGCGTCGGCCCGTACCAGGCCAGCGCCCCGGCGATGATCGCCGCGGTCAACAGCTCGACGATCGGGTACTGCAGGCTGATCCGCTCGCCGCAGGTGCGGCACCGGCCGCGGAGGGCCAGATAGCTCACCACCGGGATGTTTTCGTACCACGCGAGCGGGCGGCCGCAGGTCGTGCACCGCGACGCGGGCCAGACGACCGACTGGTCGCGCGGCAGCCGGTAGATGCACACGTTCAGGAAACTGCCGATGAGCAGGCCGAACAGGGCGGCGACAAGATAGGACATCGGGAAGGCTCAGGGCTCAAGGCTCAGGGCTCACGGCTCAGGGCTCACGGCTCAAGGTTTGCCCCGCTGTAACCGCGGCGTGCCCCGCCGTAGCGCCTGGCGCGAAGGCGGGAGCATCGCAAGCGTTTCGCGAAGGCGGGTCATCGCCCCCGTTCCCCCGTGGGCAGCGGGTTGAGCGGCGACTCGGGCGACAGCGAGACCCCCCCCGACTGCGGATCGAGCACGTACGGGAGGCCGGCCGGATCCAGCGGCCGTCCCCGTACGAGGCCGGCACGTGCCAGCTCGTCCCACGACTCGGCAAAGCGGCCGTGGCGCGAGGCGAACTGACGGTTGGCCCACGTCAGCTCGTCGATCTGATCCATTGCGTCCAGCTGCTGGAGCCGCTCGGTGGCGTTGTTCCGCACCCACTCGGATTCGGCGTTCTCGAGCTGGATCTGCCAGAGCATCCGCGATGCGCGCCGGTTCCCACCCTGCGCGGCCGTGACCGCCGCCATCGATCGGACCCACCACGGCGCGCCGGGGACCTCGGAGGCCTTCTGGAACCACTCCGCCGCTGCGGCAAAGTCCTGGCGCGTCCAGTAGTGGACGAACCCGATGTCGTAAGGGTACTCCCAGCGGTTGGGGTTCAGCCTGAAACCTTTCTCGAGAAGGTCGATCGCCCGATCCGGTCTTCCCGCCCCGCCCGGAAGAGGCTCGGACAGGAAGATCGCCCCGAAGCGGTAGGCGATGTTGAACATCGGGTCGAGCGAGGTGGTGATGTCGAGCAGCGGGTAAAGCTGGTTGTAGTTGCGGTTCGGGTCCTTCGACAGGCGCCGGCCGCCGTAGTACTGCACCGCGCGGATCCAGTACAGGTCCGCCAGGATCCCCGAGAACGACAATGCCATGCGCTTCATCGTCTCGGGCGAGCGGATGTAGAGAAGCGAATCGGCCGGCTGAGGCGATCCGTACCAGCGGTCGCGCAACAGCTGCAGGCCGACGGCCGAGGCCAGCAAGCCCGCCAGGACAAGACCGGCGACCAGGCGGCTGACGCGGCGGCTCACTTCAGATCCCGGCGCGCGAAGATCAGCGACGCCGCCCCCAGAAGCATGACGATGTAGACGGCCGCGTAGAGAAGGGACAAGCTTACGTATCCTGCGGCAACCGGCTGGCCGTGCACCACCTGCGACTTGACGTCCAGCGAAGCGAGGTTCGGGAGAACGTAATAGAGGGCGCGTGCCACCCACACCACCGGGCGCAAGCTGACGATGGTCTCGAAGTTCTTCAGGTCGGCGTTGAAGTGACCTGCCACGTACAGGCCGAACGTGAACACCGCCGACAGCATGGGGCTCGAGAAGGTCGAGAAGAAGAGGGCGACCGCGGTCATCATCAGCAGCTGCGCGAGGATCAGGACGAAGGCGATCAGCAGGGCGGGGTCGAGCGCTGGCGCGTCCCAGGCCTGGCGGACGCTCTCCGGAAATCCCTGGTTCATGTACGCGAGCACCGCGTACAACGCCAGTGCCATCACGGAGACGTTCACGAGCAGCGTCAGGCTGAGGCCGAGGTACTTCCCCACCACGAGGGCGGGACGCCGCACCGGCTTGGAGAGGACGTTGTACACGCTGCGGCGCTCGACTTCCTTCCACACCAGGTTGATGCCGACGAACACCGCGATGAAGATGCCGAACAGCGAGGTGGCCGCCAGGCCGAGGTCCTTGATGATCTTCACGTCCTGCCCTGCCGTCGTTTGACCGACCAACAGCGAGGCGGCGACCAGGATCACCGCGAACAGCAGCAGGTTGTAGAAGACCTTGTCCCGCACCGACTCGCGGAAGACGCTCAGGGCGATGGGGAGAAGCGGCATGGCTCGAAGCGCGTCGTGATCAGGAGCTGTTGCCTGTCGTCAGTTCTCAGTTGTTACTACCCGGTTCGGTCCGCCGATGGTGAGCACCGACCTGGCGGACGAAGAAGTCCTCGAGCGTCTCGCGCAGCGGGTTGAGCGAGACCACCCGCCCGCCGAGTGCGGTGCACCGGGCCATCCACTCGTCGGGGCGCGCGTCGGCGGGCAGCTCGAGCGCGTAGCGGCCCTCCGCGATCGTCGTCGTCCTGATCAGCCCGGGACCGAGGCCCGTCAGTGCGTCGGCCGAGAGACCGTCCACCACCAGGTCCCATCCCTTCACTTCGAAGGCGAGCATGTCGGTCAGCCGCCCGCTCGAGACCAGGCGGCCGCCGGCCAGGATCGCCACGCGGCTGCACAGCGCCTCGGCATCCGACAGGATGTGCGAGCTGAAGAAGACCGTCGTGCCGCGGTCCCGGAGGCGCAGGATGAGGTCACGCACCATGCGCCGGCCGATCGGGTCGAGGCCCGACATCGGCTCGTCGAGGAACACGACCTGGGGCCGGTTCAGCAGCGCCTGGGCGAGGCCGACGCGCTGCAGCATGCCCTTGGAGTACCGGCGCAGCGCCAGCCGCCGCTCGGCGCCCAGCCCCACCTCGTCGAGCAGCTCGCCCGCCCGCTGCCGCCTGGTCGCCCGGTCGAGGCCGAAGAGCCTGCCGTAGTAGCGCAGCAGCTCCTCGGCGGTGAGGTGGTCGTAGAAATACGGGTTCTCGGGCAGATACCCGATCCGGCGGCGGACCTCGACGTCTCCGACCGGCCGGTCCAGGATCTCGGCCCGCCCCGCGGTCGGGAAGACGAGCTGCATCAGCAGCTTCAGCGTGGTCGTCTTTCCGGCGCCATTCGGCCCCAGGAACCCGAACACCTCCCCGGGCGACACCTGGAGCGTCAGGCGGTCGAGCGCCCGGTAGGGGCGCTTCCGCCAGAAACCCAGCGCGTAGTCTTTCGTCAGGTTCTCGGTTTCGATCGCGTGCACGGCAGAACCCGGGCACCCGGGCACAGATCGGACGTGGCGCCACCCGGGCCCCGAAGAGGTATCGGCAGGAAAACCCCGAACGACCAGAGCCGGCCTGGCCCCTAGCCGAGTCCCTAGCCCCTAGCCCCTAGCCCCACCCCCTAGCCCCTACTTGATCACCCCCGCCTTCCTCAGTTCCAGCTCGATCGCGATGTCGAGGAACTGTGGGGCGATGGGCTGGCCCTGGTCCTCGGCCTTGACGCCGTTCACGTAGAAGGTCGGGGTCACGCGCACGTTGAGCAGCCGCCCGAGCGCGGCGTCGGCCTTGATCCCGTCGACGACCCGTGCGTACCCGGCATCGAAATCCTGCACGCCCCCAATCGAAGCGGCCATCTTCCGCACCGTCGCCGGCGTCAACGAGAGCTGGTTCGAGTAGAACCAGTCCTCGAGTGCATCCCCCCTGCCATTCTGGCGCGCCAGCCGCACGGCCGCCGCCGCGTCGCACGCGGCGAGGTGCAGCGCCCGGGTAATGTTCGCGTTGCACTCGGGCTGCAGCGGGTAGTCCTTCACCACGTACTTCACGGCACCGGGATACTGCTTGCTGTACTTCTCGAGGATCGGCTTCAGCGCGAAGTAGGTGGAGGCGCACCCCCCGCACTGGATGTCGGTGAACTTCACGACCACGACCGCCGCCCCGTCCGAGGGCACTGGTACCGTCGTCCGCGGCTGCGCTTCCCACCACTTGGCAAAGGCCGCCCGCATGTCCGGGGCCGGAGCCGGGGGCGCCTGCGTCGAGGCTGCGGCGTTGGCCTCGGCGCGCAATGCGCCCTCTTTCGGGAAGAGGGAGAGGGCCGAAGCCGCGCCAACCAGGAAGACGATGACGGCCGCCAGCGCCGCGGGGCGCCGGAAGAGCGCCCGGAGGTCGCCCGGGATGCGCCGGGGGATCTTGGTCATGGGCAAAGAGGTCGCAAGGCCGGTGACGATGAAGAGGCCGATGACGGCCACCCAGGTCGCCACGCAGAGGAAGCACGTCACCTTCAGCACGAAGAAGGCCGCGTACGCGAGATACAGGATGATCGCGAGGGCAACGGTGGACGCCAGGAACAGGTACCCCGGAGCGGACTCGCGCAAGGCCGCCGGTCCCGACACCTCGAGCCAGGCGACGAGCAGGACGAAGACGAACCAGAGGGCCCCCAGCAGGGCGACCGGCACGCCCATGAAGCTGCCGTACTTGCTCAGGTACGCCTGGCTGCAGCTGACCGACGCGCTGACGTCGCAGAAGCTGTCGTAACCCGGCGTGACGAGCAGCTGGTAATGCACGTAGAGGGACGCCAACGATGCAGCAAGGCCGAAGAGCGCGAGGGCCCAGACAAAGCGGCGTGCCAGGGAGGACATCGCGCCAATTATACGGGCGCCCAGTCGGTGGACGCCAGAGCGCCTCTACCGCTGCATGGGTCTGGCGGGCGCGGGCGGACTGCCGACGTCGGGCATCACGCCAACCAGGGGGGACGGTGACTCGAAAATGGTGCCGGCTCCATTGCTCCCGAAATGGCGCAAGCCCACTTCTTGCGGGGTTGCCGTGGCGTGAAACGTGTCGGCAGTCGTGCCGCCGTTGCAGCTCGTCAGCGTTCCGGGATTCGCCGTTCCCAAGTCGAACACGTACCCGCTCTTCACGACGGGAGCAGGACCGGCGAGATCTGGCGAGATGAATCCTATCGCCCCGGCAACGGGAAGCCCGAGGTTCTGCAGCGTTGGAGCGTAGCCGGTCCCGTGGCCGCACGTGAACCGGAAGGTGTGTTGTCCGCTGTCGATGGCCCTCATCGATCCCTCGGCTGACGCCTCATTTGAAGCCGCCCGAGCCCGCATCAAGCTCGGCAGGCCGATGGCGGCGATGATCCCGATGATGGCAACGACCAGGAGCAGCTCGATGAGGGTGAACCCCGCGGGGGCAGGATCCCTTTTTTCCGGGAGAGTCATAGCAGCCGCCTTCTGGCTCCAACCCCGCCACTGCCAGCAGGAATAGCAACCGGCTTGCCAACGAAGTCCTCGGATTGAGGGCGATCGGTCTTGAGAATCAATGGTTTATGAGCGGGACACCTCGCTTGCGCCGCCGGACTGACAATTGGTGTCACGTCACCTGCCGCTTTTCTGCCGGTTCGGCTCGACGGGGTTCTGCCGTCGCCGCTCTCCATCGTGAAACGAGGCGAGAGCGGCCTCTCCCCATCCGTTCGCGCACGTTCAACAGAAGGCACAGGAGCAACGCCAGGGCCGAAAGAGCAACTCCGTAGTAGAACATCCTCGGCCTGTAGCGAAACAGGACCGTGTGCCGGCCAGGCGCGAGGGCTACGCCTCGAAACAGGACGTCGGCGCGAAGCAGCGGAGCCGGATGTCCATCGACGGTGACGTGCCAGTCCGGAGAGTAGCTGTCGAGGAGCCTCAATATGCCGCCTTGCGCTCCCGTCGACGCTTCAACGACCACCGTGTTTGAGGATTGCTTGGTGATGCGAGCTGCTGTGGCCGCAGGAGCGCCGGGTAGTCCAGCACCGGGCGGCGGCGGGGCGGCGAGCATCACGAGCGGCGGGCCGGCGTGCTGGAACAGGCGTTCGATTTGCGCCTCCAGATCGGGTTCGATAGCCCAGGCGGTGAGCACCTCGACCCGCCTGGACTCGACCCCGAAGTCGAACAAGCCGACGTTCAGGAAGAAGGGCAAGCTGGCGAGCTGTCGGTACCCCTGGACCGAGTGGGTCGGGAGGACGCGGTAGCGGACGCCCATCCGGTCGAGGAACCGCCGGCGTTCCCCGGAAGGAGCTTGCAGGAATCGCTCGTGAAACGCCTTGAAGGCACGTGGCCAGAGCACCGCGAGGTCGTAGGAGAAGAGCTCCCTGAGACCTCGCCCCCCTGGGTAGAAGACGCCCTGGTTGTTGATGGCGCTTCGCGCGGTACCCGGGCTCATGTCAGGGGGCTGCAGGAATGCCGGCGGCGCCTCCGGATCACTTGGGTCGAACGTGCCATCTGTCTTTCCACCGAAATAGAACGTGGCATCCGGCTCGGGTCTTATCGTCGACACCCAAGCTGGCTCGTCCATGATCGAGGCGTCCGTGGTTGGGTTGATGGGCCACGCTGCGACGACCAGGTCCGTCGCCAGCAGAAACAGGAGCGCCGCGCGCCCGAGGCCTGCTTCTCGGCGGCGGCTGGCGGCTACGGCCAGGAACAGCGCCGCCGCAAGCGACAGCAGGACGAGTCGTGTCGCCACAGGTGGTATGCGGCGCAACAGGAAAGCCGCTCCGGCGATGGGGTCAGGCATGCGAACCAAGAGCGCCGCCTCATAAAAGGCCCGTGCAGTCAACTCGGGGAAGTACATCGCCGCCGCGGCCGCGAGGTATCCGACGACGGCCAAGGACCCCGCGAGCATGACGGCAATCCATCGTCCTCGCACGAACGCTGCAGGTGGATCGAGGCGCCGCCGCTCGTCGGCGATCGCATCCCAGGCGGCCGCGGCAAGAGCTGCCACTCCGACGGCCGCAACGACAAGGTACTTGACCGGGAAGCGGAACGAGGCCAGCAGAGGAACGTAGGTCCGAAGGAATGGGTAGACTGGTGTGTACGGACCGGCAGCCGCCACGACTCCGACCACACACGCTCCAACCCAGAACACCGAGTAGCGCTTCCGATGCGCCCCGGCAGCGCCGAGTGCAGCCAAGGCCAACAATGTCGGCCCAAAGTAGATGGAGAAGAACAAGGGCTCGCGTCCGCCGTTCACGACAGGCATCCAAGGCAGCGCCTGGACGTGCGGCGTCGTGAAGTAGTCCCCGAACAAGTGCACTGCCACAGCCTCTGCAAGGCCGAGCGGGTGCAGGGACCAGAAGCTCCAATCCTCCTTTGGCAGAACCCGCCAGGAGTCGGCAACCGCTCCAGCCAGCGGCAGCAGTTGAATGGCGGCCAGCAGTCCCCCCAGGGCAAGGCCGACGGCAGCGACGGCGGTGCCGCGAAGTGCTGGCATGAGCAACCAGGCTTGTCCCCGGGGGCTCCCCAGAGCCACCGCGTGGCCGATCACCAGGGCAGCCGTGGCCGTCAGCGTGACCGGTTCGCCGGCGAGGGCCTGAAGCGCGAACAACACCGCGAGCGTCGCGACGCCGCGGCCCCCACGGTCAACGCACCTGTCCGCGGCCCATAGCACCCACGGCATCCCCGCCACGCTCCACGAGAGGTTCGGGAAGTTGCCAGTGGAGACGACCGGTCCACACAGAGAAAAGGCGATGGCTCCGACGACCGCGGCATGCGCAGCGAACCTGGCCCTCAAGTAGCTGAACATCCCGAGGGCCGCAATCGGGAACGGGGCCGCCACCCAGAGGTTGAACCCGATCCTTTCGCTGCCGATGAGGCGAAGAAGGAGTGCCGGGAGCAGGAACATCTGGTGCAGGGCGTCCGCGACAGCAGATTGACCCGTTGCCAGGAAAGGATCCCAGAGAGGCCATTCTCCCGAGAGCAGGGTTCGCCGGAGCCAGAGGTAACGAGGCCAGAAGTACAGGCTGAGGTCGCGGATGTAGAAGATGCGATTCGGAAGGAATGCCGAGAGGACCGGCAACGCGGCCAACGCCATTGCCGCAGCCGACAGGACACGGGGTGAACCCGCCAGTGCCTTCAGCCTGCTGCCTGAGTCTTGCGGCATGTTTCAGCTAAGGGGAAGCCCCGCCAGCAGACGCCAAGTTGACAACCCGACGCGGGGGCCGCTCGTTCTATCGTCGTCTGAGGGTGGCGTCTTTATGCGTTGGCAGCCGAATTGAGTTGCCTGTCCTTGTACAAGGAAAAGGGGCGCCGTAGCGCCCCTCTTCCCTGCACGCCGACCAAGCGCTACTGGATCGGAGTACCTGCAGAAGGCTCGTCGGCAGACGTGATGCCGGCCAGACTAGAAGTGTGCTGCCAAATCGTCCCGGTCGTATTCGTTCCGAAGAAGCGGGTGCCGGTGGTGTTCGGCGTCGCCGGGTCTGCCCAGGCGGCATACCCGAGGTTCGGGGTTGCCCCGTTGCAGGCTGTAACGGTAGCGGCGGTAGCACCCCCAGGGCCGACGGAAACAAGGTAGCCGCTCTTCAGCACCCCGTTGGAGGCAAGATCCGGACTGATGAACCCGAGCGTGCCACCTGCAGTCGGAGGAGTCGAGAGGTCAGTCAGGGACCCCGCATACGCGCCCTGCGCGCAGGAAGACGCGAATGTCGACTGGGCACTGTTGATGGCGCGCAGCGAGCCGATCGCTGACGACTCGTTGCCCGACATCCGGGCGCGCATCAGGCCCGGCACGGCAATCGCCGCGATGATACCGATGATCGCCACCACGATCAGCAGCTCGATCAGTGTGAAGCCTTCGTTCCTGCGGATCTTCATAGTTGCTCCTGATGGAAGAGTGCGGCGGCCGGCATCCCGGCGGTTGAAAAAGGGTCGATGGCGTGCCGCGTCCCCCCATCGCCCACCCGTTCGCTGGCCGAACGGATGAGCAACGTTGGTGCCACCGCCAAGGGAGCAGACGCGTGACTGGAAACTATTGTGCGGACGCGACTTGCTGGCACTCCTTTCGCGCGAAGACCACGCCCCATCGTGCACGGGGTGACATTCGGTGTCAAGCTGGGCTGACACTAAGCGTCAGCTCGGATCGAGACTGACGCGCGTCGCCGCTGGCGCCGATACTCCTGGGCGTGAAACGCTCCAACGTGTTGGACGGAGAGTAGAGACGTTCGTCCAGGATTGGATCACGCGCCATCCTCATCCCCAACTCACGCAGTCGGCATCAGAGTGTCTGTCCGCCCCCCGGGTCGGCCGATTCACGCAGGACCTCATGAGGAAGTACGCTTTGCTCCCAACCGTGTCGGTCTTTCGGCGTCCCGTTGCGCTCCACGTGCTCCTGGTCCCCTGCGTGCTTCCCCTCGAGCGCTTGCGGTTCGAGATGGACTTCCTCCCCCTGTCGGCCGTGAGGCTCGGATGGTTCACCCCGCTTCTCGCACTGACAGCCGGGGCGTGGCTCCTGCTTTGGGTCCTCACACGAAACGCTCGCACCTCTGCGCTGGCCGTCACCCTCGTTACGGCGACGATCACACTGGATCGGTCGCTGACATCGATTTGCGACCCGGCTTGGCAATCGCCCGTGATGGGTCTTGTCTGGCTGGCCGCGTGCGCCCTCGGCTCGATCCTGGTTTTCCGAGGTGGTGATGCGCGGGCTCTCACGCTTCTGGCGAACGTTGTCGTCGGTGTGGTAGTCGCGAGCCTGGCGGTCGATGTCGTCGTTTCCGACGTGCGGCGCCGGCCCCATCACCGGGAGCCTGCTTCGATCGCCTCAGGCTCACCCCTTCCTGCGACGGCGCGCCCCGACGTGGTCATCCTCGTGCTCGACGGCTATGGACGAGCCGACGTGCTGCGTGATCTCTACGGCTACGAGGATCCCCTCGTGGAGGCGCTGCGTGGAGCGGGATTCTACGTCGCCGAGAAGGCGGCGGCCAACTACGCTCAGACAGCGCTCTCCCTCTCCTCCTCTCTGAACCTGGACTACCTGGCCAACCTCGCTCCTGGACTGAGCCCGACGGAGTTCTCACGTCGCGTGCCGGCCGCGCTGATTGCCCGCAACAGGAGCTTCACGTACTTTCGTCAAGCGGGCTATCGCATCGTGACGTTCACGTCCGAATACAGCATGGTGCAGTTCGACGAGGCCGACGAGGAGCGTCGCTGGTGGCTTCATGGCACCGACCTCGACTACGCGATCTACGATGTCTCCGGCCTCCCGCGGGTGTTCAGGTGGATCAACCTCCCTCAGGCGTGGCTGCCGCATGAGGCTCGCCGGCGCGGCCTCAAATGGACGCTGGATGCGCTGCGGCAACCCGACCTCTTCTCTGCTGACCGACCGACCCTGGTCTTCGCGCACGTGTTGCTGCCACATCCGCCGTTCGTCCTGAATCCAGACGGCACGCCAAGGCCAAGCGCGCTCCGTGCCGGCGTCTACGATGGCGATCATTGGTGGCGGAACGGCGGAGGGAATCAGAAGGCCTACAAGGCGGGCTACATCGCGAGCGTTGAGTACCTGGGTTGGCAAGTGGCCCGCGTCGTCAAGGCACTCTCGACCCCGGGCCGCGAGGTGTCCATCCTTGTGTACGGAGACCATGGCCCCGGTTCGTGCCTCAGATGGGACTCCAAGGCCGCGACGGACCTGCGGGAAAGGATGGGCATCCTCTTGGCTCTGCGACCGGCGCCTTCCTCGGCGGCTTCTCTCTACCCGACGATGACGCCCGTGAATGCGATGCGGGGTGTTCTACAAGCCGCGCTCGGCATCCGGCTGCCGTTCGTCGATGACCGGTCCTACTTCAGCACTTGGACGCAGCCCTATCGATTCTCCGATGTCACTGCACGCGTCCAATAGCCTCGGCCAAGTGGTACGCTGGATGTACGTGACCTGAGGTACCTGAGGTCTGGAGCCGGATCGGACCGGGACGTCTCAGCATCCACTGTGATGCCGCGCTGCACGAAACCGGTCCTGCGCTGTCTCGCCGGATGTCATATGGAAACGAGCATCGCCGTCGCGACGGCCCACGGTACCAGCGTCCACGTGACGGCTCGGATTCACGCAGCGACCGTGCCGGCTGCTCCCTGTCTGGTCCTGGCGCACGGCGCCGGCGCCGGACACGACAACGGGTTCATGATCGAGTTCGCCTCGGGGCTTGCCGCCCGGGGCGTCGAGGCCGTCACCTTCAACTTCCCCTACACCGAACAGCGCCGCCGCACGCCGGATCCGCCATCCGTCCTCGAGGCGTGCTGGCTGAGCGTCGCTGCCGCAGTGCGCGCGAGGATCGGCGAGCGGCCGTTCTTCATCGGCGGCAAGTCGATGGGCGGCCGCATTGCCTCGCAAGTGGCCGCGCGGCCCGAGGCCTCGGCGCTGAGCCTTCACGGCCTAGTCTTCCTCGGCTACCCGCTCCACCCGCCCGGCCGGCCCTCGCAGCTGCGCGTGGCGCACTGGCCCTCGGTCCGCCAGCCCTCACTGTTCGTCCAGGGCTCCCGCGACACCTTCGGGACCCCCGACGAGCTTCGCGCTCACTTCCCCTCGTACGGCGGCCGTGCCGACCTTCTCGTCGTCGAGGACGGAGACCACTCGTTCAAGCCGTCCAAAAGCGCCAGGCGCGGCGCCGCCGAGACCTATTCGGCTATCCAGGACGAGATCGCGAGATGGATCAAGGAGCACACCCAGCACCCAGAACCCTAGAGCTCCTAGCTAGCCCCTAGCCCCTACTTCAGGTTGTACTTCTTCGCGTAGTACCTGAACGATCGGAACGACATGCCCAGGATCTCGGCGGCCTTCGACTGGACGCCGCCCGAGCGCCTGAGCGCCTCGGCCAGGTACCCGCGCTCGATCTCCTGCACGTGGGCTTCCAGGTTGAAGCCGCTTTCGGGGAGGTCGATCGGCGGCGCCGGGCGCGTGGAGAGGCCGCGCAGGACGGGCGAGAGGGTGTCGGGCAGGATGACGGGCGAGCTTTCGAGAGCCACGGCGCGCTCGATCACGTTCTCGAGCTCGCGGATGTTGCCGGGCCAGTGATACCCCTCGAGCAGGCGGGCCGCCTCCCCGGAGATCCCCGACAGCTTCTTGCCCATCTGCTCGCAGTAGCGGCGGAGGAAGTGCTCGGCCAGCAGCGGGATGTCTTCCCGCCGCTCGCGCAGCGGCGGCAGGTGAATCGGGATGACGTTGATCCGGTAGAAGAGGTCTTCGCGGAAGGAGCCGTCGGCGACGCGCTGGCCGA
>JARKSS010000221.1 GCA_029974175.1 Vicinamibacterales bacterium | reverse complement strand
TGCACGACGGTCCAGTGCAGGCTCACTCTCCGGCCCTCGATGTTCCGGAGAATGCGCTCGTAGGTGGCGGGCGCCCGGCGCCGCGCGTGATCCGGGGCCAGGCCGTCGACCGAGACAGTGACGACCAGCCGGCCGAGGCTGTCCCATTCCATTGGAATCGGCAAGACGCCGCTCGTGACGACCATCGTCGGGACGCCAAGGGCCGCCAGCCGGGGCAGCAGCGCGTCCAGCTCGCGGCGCCGCAGCAGCGGCTCACCGCCCACGATCGAGACGTGCTGCGGGCGGTGCCGGGCGACGAGAGCGAGGACGCGCGCGACCAGCGCCTCGCCGTGCAGTTCCGCGACGGCACCCGAGGAGCCGGCGTGCCCCTCGACGTGGGCGTAGCAGCCGCGGCAGTGCAGGGGGCACTGACGCGTGACCTCGATCGACAGCAGTGGCGAGCCGCCGCGAAGCAGCCTGCCCCAGGCCATCAGAAGCTCGCGGGCTCCTATCTTCATGGCGCTCCGCCCTGGAGGCTCATGGTCAGTCTTCGAAGCAGCGGGCACCCGACCTGAAGCCTCGCGCCGCCTGCCTGGCAACCCAGTGCAGCACGCGGCGGTCGTTGTAGCAGAATCCGAGGTTGTGCTGCAGCGTCGAGAAGCAGTTGCGCTGGCACTCGACCTTCATCGCTTCCAGGCGGGCCGCGTCGAATCTCGGCGAGCCGATGTGACCCCAGTCGACCTTCGCCGCGTAGAGCGGAAAGCACGGCGCCACGCTCCCGTCGGTCCGGATGACGACCGAGTTCAGCCCCGCGCGGCAGTTCCACGGCTCGAGCCGCCCACGCAGGAAATCCTTCATGTCGTTCAGCCGCTTGATCGAATTGACCATCGCATAGCCGGCCTTGTTCTTCTCGATGAGCCAGTCGACCAGCTCGTCCACCTTCGGCCAGTCCTCGCGGCGGAGGAACACGCCGTTGTCGTGGAGGTGCTTGAAGTGCGGCTGCTCGTACATCGGCGATTCGCAGACGTGATAGTCGGTGGCGATCCGGTACTCGTGCGCAATCTCGGTCAGCTCCCGCACGTCGTTCATGTTGGTCCGGCAGATGCAGATGTTGAAGAACACCATGTAGCCGTAGTCGTACTGCTTGCGCAGCAGGTACTCGAACTGGCGGCGCACCGGGTTGAGCGCCTTCGGGAGGCCCGGCTTCGGATCGACCGTGTCCATCGCAACGTTGAACACCGCCATCCCCGCGTCGCCGAGGCGATCGACCACCGCCGGCTTCAGCAGCCGGCCGTTGGTCCCGATGTAGACCCAGAAGCCCTTCGACGCCGCGTAGTCGGTCACCTTGTGCACGAACGCCGGCCGCACGAGGGGCTCCCCGCCCATGACCGCCAGCACGCGGCACGTCGTGCTCTCGAGCCAGTCGATGGAGCGCCTGGCCACGTCCTCGGTCATCCCGGGCGTGCGGTTGTCCCACGACGGGCAGTAGTGGCAGTCGACGTTGCACTTCCAGTCGGTGAACAGGTAGGCGAGGATCGGGTGAAAGCTCCCCGGCAGCACCCTCGACTTGACGTACGGGACGAGCCAGCCGTTCACCTTCCTCCTGATCAGCGGCAGCGACCAGTGCCGGTCCTGCACCACCGGGCCCGAGCGCTCCTCGCCGAGCAACTCGGGGTGCCGCGGGAACGGCGGTTCTGGAAGCGGCTGCGCGTCGGGCCAGGCCGGTGGCGGCACGCTCCGGGGGTCAGAGCCCTCCAGCCCCTTGATCCATCTGTCCAGCCGAAGCGGAGCGACCGGTTCCCCTACCCCTTTGCTCTCGAGGGCAATTGCGTCAGCGGATGAGCTGGCGGGCGTGGAATCCATATGCGTCTCCACGGGCGCCGCCTTCGAATGGTGAGGATCAGGAAGGATGGGAAGCGCGAAGCGGACGCGGCGGACGCCGGCCGAACCTCTTCAAGATTAGTGCCGCGGTCGACGCGGTGCGCGGAGGCGGTTCTCCAAGCCTGCCAGGGTTTTGCGTCGAAGGACGGGAAGGCTGAACGAGCCGCGGCGGCAAATCGCTACGGCGCGTCCGGGGAAAATGTCGCGTAGCCCTACAGGAGCGAGGCAAGCAGGCGGTCAAGGTCGGCGCGCTCGACGTCGGGCCGCCTGGCGGGCGCGCGCGCCGTCCATTTCGTGGCCGGCCCAGGGGAATCGTCAGGCCCGCTCGTCCAGCTCGTGCCAGCGGGCGTACGCCTCGTCCAGCTCGCGCTCGAGCGACTCCAGGCGTGCGACGGCCTTAGACATGGCAGCGCCGCCCTCCTTGTAGAACTCGGGGCCTGCGACGCGCGCCTGCAGCTCGCGCTGCTCGGCCTCGAGCGCCTCGATCCGGGCGGGCAGGCCCTCGAGCTCTCGACGCTCGTTGAACGAGAGCTTCTTCGGCTTGGCGGGCGTGGAGACGACGGGGCTTCCTTTCCTCGACGCCTTGTCGCTGCTGCCCTTCCCGGCCGGCGAGCGCGCATGTGCTGCGGCCGCTGCCGCTGCCGCGGCCGCCGCCTCGCGCTGGCGCACCCAGTCGTGGTAGCCGCCCACGTATTCCTGCACGCGCCCGCCGCCCTCGAAGGCGTAGGTGCTCGTCACCACGTTGTCGAGGAATACGCGGTCGTGGCTCACGAGCAGCAGCGTGCCCGGCCACTCGGCCAGCTCGCTCTCCACCAGCTCCAGCGTCTCGATGTCGAGATCGTTGGTCGGCTCGTCCATCACGAGCACCGAGGCGGGGCGCGTGAACAGGCGCGCCAGCAGGAGGCGGTTGCGCTCGCCGCCCGAGAGCGTCTTCACCAGCGAGGCCGCGCGCTCGGGCGGGAACAGGAAGTCGCGTAGGAAGGCGTTCACGTGCCGCGTGCGCCCGTTGACGGTCACCGTGTCGTTGCCCTCGCCGATCGTCTCGAAGACGGTGCGCTCGGGGTCGAGTTGCTCGCGCTGCTGGTCGTAGTACGCGATCTGCACGTTGGCGCCGCGCCGGATCTCACCCTCGTCCGGTTCGACCTCTCCAAGCAGCATCCGCAGCAGCGTCGTCTTGCCGATCCCGTTCGGCCCGATGAGGCCGATGCGATCACCGCGCATCACGCGCGCCGAGAAGCCGCTGACGATCGAGCGTCCCTCGTACGACTTGCTCACGCGCTCGATCTCGAACACCACCTTGCCTGGCAGATCGGTGGCCGCGTCCGAGACCACGCCCTGCAAACGCACGCTGCCGGGCAGCTCGCGGCGCGCGGCCCGCTCGGCGCGCATCGCCTCGAGCGCCCGCACCCGCCCCTCGTTCCTGGTCCGCCGCGCCTTGATCCCCTGGCGCAGCCAGGCCTCCTCCTCGGCCAGCTTCTTGTCGAACCGCGCCTGCCCGGCCGCCTCGGCGGCCAGCGATTCCTCCTTCCGCCGCAGGTACGTCGCGTAATCGCCAGGCCAGGAGGTCAGCTGCCCGCGGTCGATCTCGACGATGCGGGTCGCCAGGCGCTGGAGGAAGGCGCGATCATGCGTCACGAAGACGACGGAGCCGGCGTAGCCAGCGAGAAACGCCTCGAGCCAGTCGATCGTGTCGATGTCGAGATGGTTGGTGGGCTCGTCGAGCAGCAGCAGGTCGGGCTGTCCCACCAGCGCGCGCGCCAGCAGCACGCGGCGCCGCCATCCGCCCGAGAGGGTATCGACCACGGCGCTGCCGTCCAGCCCGAGCCGGGACAGGACGAGATCCACCTGGTGCTCGCGCACCCAGTCCTCGTCTTCGGCGCTGTGGCGCGTGTGCCCCTCGGCCACGACGTCGAAGACGGGGCGGGTGTCGGAGAGGGGGACGTCCTGCTCGAGGCGGGCGACGCGCAGGGCCGGCTCCCGCCAGACGGCGCCCGAGTCGGGCTGCACTTCCCCGGAGAGGATCTTCAGCAGCGTGGATTTGCCGGTACCGTTGCGGCCGATGACGCCGATTCGCTCCTTCCTCTCGATCTGCAGGCTCGCGCCGGCAAGCAGCGGCAGGTGGCCGTAGGCAATCGACACCCCATCGAGGACGACGAGAGGCATGCGAAAAACGGTACTACGGGGAGGGCCTGCCACGGCAAGCGAGAACGGAACCCGGGAGGGCGAAGGAGGGCCGGCGGTATACTTCACCCGCCCGCCCAATGCCCCCACGGAGAAGCAGCATGACGACCCGCACCGCCCGCCTTCGCGCTGCCCTGCTCTTCGTCCTCGCCGGTGCGGCGGCCGCCGTTGCCGTCGCCGCGTGCGGCACCGCCGATCCGCCCGCCGGCACGGATGCCGACCGCCAGGCTGCCGCCCGGCGAGAGGCCCGGCCGGCCAT
>JARKSS010000404.1 GCA_029974175.1 Vicinamibacterales bacterium | reverse complement strand
CTCGCGCCGCAGCGCTACCGGGTGCAGCTGACGATCGGCGCCGAGACGAACGAGAAGCTGCGCCGGGTGCGCGACCTGCTTCGGCACGACATCCCCGACGGCGATCTGGCGCAGGTCTTCGACCGCGCGCTCACCCGCCTGCTGGCGGAGCTCGAGAAGACGCGCTTCGCGGCAACCGCGCGTCCGAAGGCGCCGCGACGCCCGTCGGCCCCGTTGCACTCGTCGCCGAAGTGCGCGACGCCTGAGCCGGACGACTGCCTGGTCGATGGTCCCCTGAAGATGAACCCGCCGCAGCGGCTGCGAGTGATGCCGCCCGGTTCGACGGATGGTCGGCCACTCGGCGAACGCGGCGCCCGCTGCTCGGACTCCGAGGCCGTGCTCGAGGAGCTCGAGGCCGTCACGGCGACTCCTGTGGAGGGCGCTCTGCGGTTACCGCCGACGGGCCGGAAGAAGACGCGGCGGCGCGAGGATTTCGAAGCGGACTCCGAGCAGGCGGCGTCAGGCAAAGCGGGGTCAGGGCGGGCGGTCCCCGGGCCAGTGGTGGCGGCGGCGGCGGTGACGGGACCGGCGGTGTCAGGGTCATTGGCGCCGGGGTCGTCGGCGTCGGGAACGGCGCGGCAGATGGCAGCCGCCGCCCGGCGCCGCTCGCGCCACATTCCGGCTGCCGTGAAGCGCGAGGTGTGGCGGCGCGACGAAGGCCGATGCACCTTCGTCGGCCCGCACGGCCGATGCCGGGAGCGCGGGATGCTCGAGTACCACCATCGCGAGCCCTTCGCGGCCGGCGGGAAGGCGACGGCGTCGAACGTGACCCTTCTCTGTCGAGCCCACAACTCGCTGGAGGCCGACCGCTACTTCGGGCCGCCCATGTCGGACGTCGATCGGTACGGCACAAGAGTCCCGCCGGCGCCGCAGGGCGCGCACCGGGCAGCCGGCGATGTGGCCGCCGCCCCGGGAAGCCTGAATCCCGGCCACCCGGGTGCTGGTTGGCGTTGACGCGAAGCGCTCAACTCCGTCCGGACGGAGTTCGCAGGAAGTCCACGAAGTCACGAAGTCACGAAGTCGCGAAGTCCAGTGCTCGCCGCTGCAGCTGCGGCGGGACATGGCGAGGTGAAGCGGGGACGTGCGGCGCGCGCCGCCGGCGGGTCTGGACGGTCCCAAAGGGATCCGCAGAGAGACGCCCGCAGGGGTATATTCACGCTGCGAGGCGGGCACCGCCTTCGAGCGGCTGCGTCTCAGGGCCGATCTAGCAGCACCGGAGCGGGATGATGACCACTCACACGCGGGCGGCGGCGGTCGTGGTCCTGATGTTGGCGTCGGCGGGGTGCGGGGGATCGGGCGGAACGAAGGCGCCCGAACAGGCGGCCGCGTCCCCCGAAGGTCAGGCCGGCGCGGCGGCGGCGGTGACGGAGAACCGCTGGCTGCGGGGCCTGTGGGCGAACGACATCCGCAAGACGCTCGAGGCGGTGAACATGCCGTGCACGGGACCCGCGATGGAGAGCCGGCAGAGCGTGTGGTCGTGCGAGTCGGCGACGCCGCTCGTCGCTTACAAGGCGCGGTTCTACGGGAACGCCCCCGGCAAGATCGAGTACATCACGGCGACCATCACGCAGTCCGATCGCCCGAAGGACGACCTGCCGCTGCGCGTCTTCGTCGCCCTCGCTGGGCTGCACTTCGAGGGGGCCGACCCGCAGAAGGCGCGCGCGTGGGTGCGGGCGAACATCGCGGCAGGGGGATCGACCTCGTTCGGCCCGGCCCAGTTCAAGCTGCTGGGCGACGAGCGCCGCCGGCAGCTCGACATCAAGGCTGTCGGGTCGGAGTGGTGAGACGGGCCGCGATTTGGGGTTGGAGGCCGTGCGGCGTCAGTGCGCTACGTCGCCTCGTTGGCGGCCAGCGGGTCCTGTCGCCGGTCACCCCCGTCGCGTCCTCGCGCGAAAAACACTCCAACGGGGGACGCGCTCCGGGCGCGCCGGGGGTCCCCCGACCGGCGCCACCCGCTGGTCGACACCACACGCAGCGGACCGCACGGCCAGGTTCCTCAAGGCCGTCGGGTCGGAGTGGTGAGGCGGGCTCTGCAGGAAGCGTAAGGGGACCGTACCGAGAGCGCTGCCTTCTTCACGCTTCGGGGGCCCGTACCAAGAGTGCCGCGTCTCCGTCCGCCTTCCGCGTTCTAAGCTACAGTGATCTGGAGGTCACTCGAACATGGAACCTGCCCTTGCCCCGATCGCGGAGATCTACTCGCTCAACACCGACCTGGTGCTGAACTCCATCTCGGGCGTCTCGGAGGCGCACGCGGCGGAGCGGCCGCTGCCCGGCACCAACAGCCTCGCCTTCCTCCTGGCGCACGCGATCGACGCCCGCTACTTCGTGGCGAGGCTTCTCGGGCGGCCGGGAGCGAACCCGCTCGCCGAGATAAAGGCCACCGGCAGCGACGACGCCGGGGAGCTGCCGCCGCTGAGCGAGCTGCGCCGGTTCTGGCTCGAGGCGTCGGCGCACCTCGAGACGACCCTCGAAGGGTTGTCGACCGCGGACCTCGCCGCAACCTCGGAACAGAAGTTTCCGGTCGGAGACCCGACGGTCCTCGGTGCCGCCGCGTTCCTCGCGCAGCACGAGTCGTATCACGTCGGGCAGATGGCGCTGCTGCGGAAGGGTCTCGGCTACCCCGCCATGCAGTACAAGCGGCCCGCGCCGAACCGCTAGCAGGCCGCTGAAGAACGCGGCCTGAATGCAAGATGCCAAAGGAAGAGTGTAGAAACAACCTGCGAGCCGCAGAGCAGCTTGCGACAGATGCCGTGCGGCGTATAGGTGCGTGACGTCGCGGCGCCTACGGCCAGCGGGTCCTGTCGCCGGTCACCCCCGTCGCGTCCTCGCGCGAAAAGCACTCCAACGGGGGACGCGCTCCGGGCGCGCCGGGGGTCCCCCGACCGGCGCCACCCGCTGATCGACACCCTCCGACACACCGCCGCTCGGCAGGGGGGCCACGGGGGACCGTACGGAGATGGTGAGTCTTCTCACGCCACGGGGGGCCGTACCGAAACCGTGACGTTCTTCACGTTCTCGGTGCGGGCCCGCGCCGGGCGGGCCCCGTTCTGGTCGCGGCCCGGGGCGCGCTCCGCGACCGATGACAATCACGTCCGAGGACGCGCGTGGCCGGGCGTTGCCGCCTCAGCCGCACTTCAGCCTGTCGCGGCCGGCCATCGTGGCTCCGGCGTATGCCTTACGATAACGCTTTCCGGAACCCCGTTGTCCCTGTTGCTCTGCCAACGGCCCCTGTTGCCTGGAGGATGATCATGCGAACGAGGTTGACGGCGCTCCTGCTTGCCGCGTGGTTGGGCAGCGCGGTGCTTTCAGCACAAACCCCGGCGGGCGCGAGACCAGCCGACGTCGAAACGCCGGAGACGATCGTCGCGGCGCTGTACGACGTCATCTCGGGACCGGCCGGCCAGGCGCGCGACTGGGACCGCTTCCGGCACCTCTTCGCGCCGGGAGCCCGGCTGATGCCGGTCGCGCCGCGCAAGGACGGCAGCGCCCCGGCCGCGTTGTCGCCCGACGACTACGTCGAGCGGACGCGCGAGGCCTTCCTGAAGAACGGGTTCTTCGAGAAGGAGGTCGCTCGAAAGGCTGAGGCCTTCGGAAACGTCGCCCACGTGTTCAGCACCTACGAGACGCGGCGGGCGGCGGGCGACGCGAAGCCGATGGCGCGCGGCATCAACTCCATCCAGCTGATGAAGCACGCGGGCCGCTGGTGGATCCTCACGGTGGCGTGGGACCAGGAGCGTGAAGGCAACCCCCTGCCCGAGAAGTAGCACAATAGGGGGCCGTACCGAGGATGTGAGGTTGTTCACGGTTCCCGTACGGCCTCCAAAGCGTGACGACGCGGCGGCCACGGCCAGCGGGTCCTGTCCCCAGTGACCCCATCTGTCGCGGCCGGCGTTCATCCTTCCTCTCGTTCGCGCCGGGATCCGCTCCCGGCCGGGAGGAAGTCACATGAGGCAGCCGGCCACCGTCATCATCGTCATCGCCGTCCTGGCGTTCGCCGCACCCGCCTTCGCGCAGAACGCGCAGAAGGCGACCGTCGTCGACAACGCGCCGATCTACCTGCAGCCGGATCCGGCGTCGGGCGCCGTGCCGCTGCGGACCGCCAAGGCAGGCACCATCCTGACCGTCGTCGGTGAGGACGGGGATTGGGCGCAGGTGCAGTTCAAGGACCCCCAGTGGGGACTGCGGACGGGCTGGGTCAGGATCGCCTTCCTGAAGATCGAGCGGCCCGAGCTCGAGCCGATGGATCTGTCGGTGGGGCCGGAGGACTTTGCGCCGCAGCCAGGGCCGGAGCGGACGCCGCAGGTCGATCCACGAGAGCAACGGGGGAATGCGGGCGTTCCGATGCCGGCACCATCGAGGCCATCGCGGGCGACGGTCGGGCCGACTGAGCCGGCGGCCGAGCAGTCCGCCGAGTGGGAGGCGGTTCGTTCGGCCGAGAAGGGCTGGTTCGACGTCAACGCCGGCGTGGCAGGTGCGGCCCAGGAGACACGCGACACGCAGGCCACGTGGATGCAGACCGGCGAGCCGGCCAGGTTCACGACCTCCTACAAGGCGCCGACCGGCGCCGACTTCGACTTCGGCGGGGGCGTCATGTTCACGCCCGTCGTGGGCGCCGGGCTGAGCATCAGCGGCACGGCCCATCGGAGCACTGCCGACATCTCGCTCACGCTGCCGCATCCGAACTACTTCAACCACTACGCCTCCGACAGCGGGCAGACCGACGGCACGCTGCAGTACACGGAGGGCGCCGTCCACATCCAGCTGATGGGCAACCTGACGCCGGGCGGGAGCCGCTTCCGCGCGCGCGTCTTCGGCGGGCCCACCTACTTCGTGATCCGCGGCGACGCGCTCACCGCGGTGCGGTGGGAGCAGGCGTGGCTCTTCACGGCCAATGCCGTGGACATCATCGGCACCACCGCGAAGGAGGTCAGCGCGAACGCGTGGGGATTCCACGCAGGGGCCGACCTCGCGTACTTCTTCAGCCGGGTGGTCGGAATCGGCGGGCTCGTGCGCTTCAGCCGCGGCAGCGCGACGATCGAAGACGACGAGGTGATGGCCGACGAGCCGCTGGACCTGAAGGTGGGCGGGTTGCAGGCGGCGTTCGGCCTGCGCCTGCGATTCGGGAAGCGGTAGGGGCTGGACGTCCGCCGGCAAGAGGCCTGCAAAGACGACGATGTACAATGCAGGGCGTGCCGCGGGTGCCCCCGTTCGACAGGCCGGCGACGTACCAGGATCTCGTCGAGCTGCCGGACAACCTGGTGGCGGAGATCGTCGAGGGCGAGCTGCACGCGTCGCCGCGTCCGGCGCCGCGGCACGCCGTCGCGGGCAGTCGCGTCGGCGGGATTCTCCTGCCCGCATTCGACCGCCCGGGTCGCGTCGGCTGGTGGATTCTCGACGAACCCGAGCTTCACCTCGGCGCCGACATCCTGGTCCCCGACCTCGCGGGGTGGCGCCGCGAGCGGATGCCACGCATCCCGGACGAGGCGTTCTTTTCGGCGCCGCCCGACTGGGTGTGCGAAGTCCTATCTCCCTCAACGTCCGCACTCGATCGCGGGCGGAAGCTGGCCATCTACGCCCGCGAGGCCATCCCGCACTGCTGGCTGATCGACCCGTTGGCCCGCACCCTCGAGGTCCTGCAGCTCGAGTCGGGCCGCTGGACGATCCTGGCGACACACGTCGGTGACGCGGTCGTGCGCGCGGTCCCCTTCGACGCGATCGACCTGCCGCTCGGCAGGTTGTGGGCCGAGTGAACGGCTGACTCTCTGATAGGTGAGCAGTCTCTGCGGTCGCGGGCCTGCGCACTGTTGCAGAAAGAGCATCGCAGGCGGCAGCAGCGTCACACGCCGATGCCGGCCTGGCTCCGCTCCACCACCTCCCGAAGCGCCCTCACCTCCTCGCGCAGCGCTGCCAGCTCCGAGGAATCCTTCGCCTGGCCCGTCTCCAGGAACCAGGCGGCGAGGAAGGCCGAGAGGACGCCGAAGAGGGCCACGCCCGCGGCCATGAGGACGGTCGCGACGATCCGCCCTTCGGCCGTCACCGGGAACCGGTCGCCGTAGCCGACCGTGGTAACCGTTGCGAAGGCCCACCAGAGTGCATCCTCCGCGGTGGCGATGTTGCCGCCGCCGCCCGCCTCGAAGTGCAGGATGGAAACGCTCGAGACGACGATCAGGAACATGGCCACCAGGGCGGCGGCCAGGAAGCTGTTCTCGGCGCGGCGCTCGAGCACCAGGCGGGCGACCAGCTTGCTGGCGCGGACGCCGCGCAGCACGCGGAAGATCCGGGCCACGCGCGCCGCCCGGCCCCAGCGGGCCACGTCCACCGACGGGATGCTCGACGCGAGGTCGAGCCAGCCCCAGGTGACCAGGTAGCGGAGGCGGTTCTCGGCGGAGTAGAGGCTGCCGAGGAAATCGAGGAGGAAGAGGACGCAGACAGCGGTGTCGGCGTATTGGAGGATCATCCTGGCTTCGCCGCCGACGCGGAATGCCGTCTGGGCCGCCAGCGACACCAGCGCCAGCAGCGAGAGGAGGAGCATGAACAGCTGATAGGCCGGCGACGCCGAAGCTCGGCCCGATGCGTGGCTCATAGCGCGCAAGTATCGCTGAGCGCGCTCGGGCGCGAAATCTCGAACATGCACGCTATGCGAACGCGGCGCGATGCCGCGTTCTTCACACTATGGGGCCGTACTGAGGATGTGAGGTTTTTCACGGTTCTGGTACGGCCCCCAAAGCGTGACGGGAATTGCGCGGCTATCAGGTGCGACTGGCGGATCCGCTTGAAGAACGTCGCCACTCGCTTCAGCTCGACGCTGTGACGCTGATGCGGGCTGAGAGGTATACGATCACATCGGCCACGGCCACCTCACGCGAAGCGCCCCGCGCCGACGCCTCGGTTTGACATCCGAAGCGCTTCGGATTATGTTGGGGTATCCTATCCCCCCTCCTCCTTCGGGAAGAGGGTGCGAAACCGGCCGCAAGGCCGGTTTCAGTGTTTTTGGGCCTTCCGCGCTCCGCCACCCTGGCTCGACGGCCGCTCACCCGCTCACTCACGTTCCCCAGGATTCGAGGAAGGACGAAGGACGAGCGTCGCGCGCCTACTTCGTCGCGAACACGCACTCGCGGTGGGGGCGGAAGCCGGCGGCCTCGGCCTCCTCGCGGGTGGCGAAGACGCGCGTGCAGCGCCTGCAGTGGTAGTCGCGGCAGGGCGGCGCGTGGTAGACGCCGCTGGAGACGTTGCCGTGGTAGGGCCCGGGGACCACGGCGGCGGCATCGGGGAGAGACGGCGGGGGCGGCGCGCGCCGGGCGCTGCGGCCGCGGCGCCACGTCCAGGGCGGAACCGCGGGTCGATCGGCCCAGAGCCCTGCGCGTCTCGCGCGCGCCGAGGCTTCGAGCTGCGCCAGGCGGCGGTCGGAAGAGTACCGGGTGAAGTGCCAGGCAAGGCCCGCGCGCAGCAGTTCCTCGCTGGCATCCCGCTCGCCCACCAGCACGCGGGCGACCAGGCGGCCGTAGCGGTCGGTGTCCTTGACGAGAATGGTGACTCGCTGCGAGAAGGCGAGCACGCGCAGGTGCCGGCGGGCCTCGGCACTGAACGGCTGCCCGCCCTCGGGGGCGTCAATCCCCTCCAGCCGCACCGTCACCGTGCGACCGCCGGTCGAGACGTCCAGCGTGTCCCCGTCGGCGACGTGGGTGACGATGCCGGTGAGGCGGGCGCCTTCCTGCGCCGCGACTGCCTGCGGGGCGTGCGGCGCGAGGAGCAGCACGGTGAGGCTGGCCAAGGTGGCCGCCGCGCACGAGCGGTGCCGGCGGGTTCGGGGCGGAAGTGGTGAACGGTCCAAGGTCACCCTACGATACCGCCTCTGCCACCGAGGGACGGCTCCTGATTCCACTGAAGCTACGGCAGAAGGGCGAAGCGGTACGCGTCCAACGCCCCGGCGGTCAGCGCGACGTTCGTGGAGTGCAGCAGGGATCCCCGGGGAGTCGCCTCAACGGCGGCGGAGGCGCGGTCGAAGATGGCAGCGGCACGCTGGTCGGCGTCGTGGCGGGCGGCGAACCAGAGGCCGTCTACCTGCAGCCGGTGCGACGAGAGCGCTTTCGACCACCGCTGCGCGAGCGAGTGATCACCGGTCGAGATCCGTCCGTCGAGGCCCAGGCGCGCCAGGCCCGTCCCGGCGAGGTCGACGAGCCGCAGCGCCCGCTTCGTTTGGAGAAGCGAGACGCCGCGGGCACCAAGGTCGTTCCTCGAGAGCACGTGAAGATCGACATCGCCGAACGACTCGATGAACGCACCGTCGAAGTGCTCCGCGGCGTACAGAACGCCGTACTCCCCATCCGGCGCATCGAACCGGTTGTGGCCCGTCCGGCCCCAGAACAGCGGGTCGTGTTCCAGGCGGTGGATTCGGGACAAGACGCCCGCGAAGGACTCGAGCGGCAGGTCAGGCAGGTCGAGCCCGTCGGGCGGCGCGGGGAGGGCGGCCAGCCTACGAGGCCCCATGTTCGCCAAACGCTGCTGCCGCCGCGACGATCGGCCGGGCGTCGCCGGCGCGGAGCAGGTCGATCGGCCGGCGGCCGCCCAGCCTTGCGTTTGCGCCCAGCATGAACGCGTGGCGGGTCCACGGATCGAGGTGAGACAGGGCCTCGAGGACTGTATCGAGCCCTCGCAGGGTTCCCGTGGGACCAAACTGCCAGGCGGGGTACAGGTATCCGTAACGGCCGGCGTCCAGGGCGAGCAGTGTGCCCTTCTGCCGCCGGCGATTGACGGCCTGGCGCGTCAGGCCGAGATGCCGGGCAACTTCCGCCGCCCGCAGTGTTCCGCCCTCCTCGGTGAGAAGGCGTTCGCGCGCGCGGAGGCCCCGGATACGGGCGGAGGCGAGGGGATCCTCCTGCACCAGCGTCTCGATGGCTTCGGGCCGTTCGCCGGCCGCAGGTGAGCGGGGTGCAGACGCGCGCGGCGTCTCATGCACATGAGAGAATCAACTCGTCTTCGCAGAAGTCCTCGATCTTCGACAGGATCCTGTCAACAGGGAAGTGAGGTTTGACGTCCTGCACGCGCTGCGCCAGTTCTCTCTTCGAAAGCGCGACGCTCCCCCGTTCCCGGTCCGTAAAGACGATTGTGCTCGCCAACTCCAGCTCGGCTGCGGTCATCTCACCGAAGCGTTCGAGTACCCACTCGATCTCCGTTTCGTGCTCGCGGACGAAGGGTGACGACGTGAACTGCGACGCCCTCTCGCCAGCGCTGATCGAATAGCCCACCCCGCTTGGATAGCTGACGGGAGTCACTCGGAGCGCCCCCAGGCACTTCGCCAGATCGATGTCTTCCAGAACCGTCTGGTCGAAAGGCCCGTACGAGTAGAGTGTGAAGCGGTACCCCAGCGAAACGTTTCGCAGCGTCTCGAGAAAGTACGCCAGCTTCATGACGGCGGTCCGTCCGAGTCCGCGACGGGCCTTCTCCGCCATCCTTGTCAACACAGCGATCCGGGCAATCTGGTCGTCGGTCATTTCTCCTCTCCCAAGACCTCTCGCTTTTTCGCCCGCGCGATTTCGACGTCCTCCGGGCGCACGTACAGCAAAACCTGGGCGTTCGGCTTAAGGTGTCCCACCACGTTGGAGTAGAGCGACAGTGGAATAGCCTGTCCTTCCAGCGCTTCACTCACAACGGGAATGTCGGACGGGCCGCTTTTGTACCACGACTTCCCGGCTGAGGCCTCTGCCGCGAGCAACGGGCCCAGAGCGTTCTTGAGTTGCTCCAGCTGAGCCCGGTCGCGCTCGTTCGGCACTTCCTGGGTGTGGAAGATCTCGCGGTAGTGGTTGCGCTGTGCAAGGCGCTTCGCGTGCTCGTTCTCCGTCGCGGGCAACTGCCCGAGCACCTTCCAGTCGTCCCACTCGAGGAAGCGGTGCAGATCCGCATCGACCGGCGAGGGAAAGAGCCCTCCGGGAAGCATCGCCGCGAGCGCGCCTTTCAAGTGATGGTCGAAGGCGACTCGCGTCTTGTGGAAGTAGACCTGAGTGAACATGAAGTACCGCGCGAGCACCAGAGCCTCGGCGGCGTGCGCACCGCCCTCGGATACTCCAAGCCTGAGGGTCTCCGCCTCGGGATCGGGCACGGCGACCACGGTTGCCGCAATGCGATTCAGGTCGAAGCTCCCGT
This sequence comes from Vicinamibacterales bacterium, assembly GCA_029974175.1. Classification (GTDB taxonomy): domain Bacteria; phylum Acidobacteriota; class Vicinamibacteria; order Vicinamibacterales; family Fen-181; genus JARKSS01. The sequence continues at coordinate 3,381 of JARKSS010000404.1, read as the reverse complement.
ACCTGACGCCCGCATGCAGCGAGTCACGCAAGAGATAGTCCATTCGGTCCGCATCCATCTGGCCGCTGATGATCTGCCTCCAGAACAGTGCCTGCTTCGCACCGGTCGCTCCCTGAACCAACGCGGCGATATCCTCCGCCCGGAATCCGTAGTTGGCAGTGTTGGCGGGATGATTCTCGATGACGTCTCGAAGCTCGGATCGAATAATCGCGGCCGTGTACTCCTCGTGCTGGTACCGTTCACCGTCGCTTCGCCGAGGGAATAGATCCTCAGATGCGTGCGAGAACGGGGCATGCCCAACGTCGTGAAGCAGCGCCGCCAAACGCACCAGTTGCCGGTGGCGCTGCAGCCCGTCGCGGTTGTACCGCAGCTCACCGGTCAGGATGTCCTGCGACTTCTCCCAGACCGCATCGTACAGCCGGCTTGCGGTGTGCATTACTCCGAGCGAGTGCTCGAAACGCGAGTGGCTGGCTCCCGGGTAGACGTAGTCGGTCCAAGCGAGCTGCCGAATGCGGCGGAGTCTTTGGAAGGCCGGGTGGTCGACGATTGCGCGTTCCCAGTCGTTCAGCTTAACGAACCCATGGACCGGGCACCTGAACTCGTAGGTTCGATTCGCGTCCATAGTCGCCGCCAGTGCGAAGATAAGGCGAAAGTCACCGCTTGTCAAGCTGCAGTCGCGGACCGCGCTGCGCACCGCGATCCCCCGACTCAGGACTGGCGGCTGGACTCCGTGACTTCGTGTCGTGGCAAAGAGATCAGGGCGTAACCCGACCGCGCACGAACGCGTAGACCCCTTCCAGGAGTTCACGGCTGCGAGCGAGCGCCGCGACTGCGTCGTCCACAGATGCCGGTGGTAGTCTCCAGGCGACGCGCTTGATCTGGAGATGCGGTGACACCTCCTTCAGCTTCTGCCCCGCGCGGGGCAGGGTGACGACCTGTTTCGCCCTGCCTCGGTGTCCTCGCTCAGGGTCCAGGCAGTCGTATGCCTCTACCAGCATCGAGCGCCACAAGTCTTGGTCCAGCCGGCTAAGAAGTACTGGCGGCTCTGGGCCGATGTTCGACTCCCGGATGGGCGGACGCGCCCCAGCGCCTTGCCAGGCATCTCGACTCCACCACAGCTCCGCGCTACGGGCGGCTCGGGACACTCACCTTCACACCTTCATGGTTTCCGGAATCGTGTTCGGCTTTTCGAGCTCTCCATGCCTGTCCCAGGTCCTCTTGTACACCCACGGTGCGGCCATCTCGAGCGTGGTGATGAGCGGATCGGGCATCTGCCGCGTCTTGCCGTTCCCCTTCCCTATCCGGTTGATGCTGTCCACGATTTTCGGGATGCACGCCTCAGGTGCAAAGACCCAGGGTCGCACGCTCCAGTCCTCCGGCAGAGAAGAGTCCCGGGCGAGGGCAGCCTTGATTTGCGGCCAGTGGTCGTTCCACGAGGCCAGACGCCTGAGCAAGGCTCCCGGGGACTTGGCGTACGAGACTTCACACAGGTAGAAGGTCTTGTGCCTGAAGTCCGCGGCGACGGCGTCGCAGTACCAGTGGATGCCACTGGCATCGCCTGGATTCAACTGAATGCAGCATTCGGTGTTGACGAAGACCGACCGATCCGCGCGCAGGTATTCAACGACGACGCCCTGGTAGTAGTCCATAGGGCTCTCCTTCGAAAAGGGCCAGCTGTGTTCGGATCAGGGCTACTTCTGCACGGCACCTACTTCCCGCTGGGCAATACTACGCGGAACGTTGACAGGACGGGTCGCGGCGAAGCGCCGCCCCGTGGAAACACGTGCTGCCGTCTTGGTTGAATGCCTCGTAGCCCTCGAGGCGCAGCGCCGCTGGAGTCTGAGGACGAGGGTTCTGCCGGGGACAGGTAGGACCGGTGGAGGTGTCGCGTCTGGTAGGCGTCAGGCGGGCGAGGGCGCGTGGGCTGGCCGTGGCTCGGTTCCGAGTGGGCCCTACTTCTGCGGCGCCGCCTGCGCCCCGGAATGGACGACGGACGGCGAGGAAGGCGTGGACGCCCCGGGAGGCGCGGGCGGAACGCCGGGCGACTGGCCGTGCGAGCGGTGGGAGCCGGCCTTCGCCTTGGGCGGCGCGAGCTCGGCGCGGGAAACGAATTGGACCGGCGCAGTCTGAGGCACTGCCCCCACCGCCCCCGCCACGACCGCCATCCCCCCCTCCCCCACCAGCGCCGCGGCGCTCGGCGCCCCGGCCGGCCAGGACTGAAATTGGGCCGGACTTCGAGATTCCACCAGGGACGCCACTTGCACCCCCGCCTCCCTCCCCCCCACCCCCTGCGGCGTGAACGTCGGCACAATCCCCCGCAGCCCCTCGATCACCGCCGCCTCGTCCCCCCGCGCCGCCGCCAGCCCCAGCTCCGACACCCGGCGCTCCAGGTCGCGGGGCGCGGCCTTCGGGCGCACGCGGGTGATCTTCGGCATCCCCGAGTCCTCGGCCACCTCGTCCACCCCGACCAGCTCCTCGTAGAGCTTCTCCCCGGGGCGCACGCCGGTGAAGGTGATCTCGATGTCCTCCTCGGGCACGTGGCCGGCCAGGCGGATCAGGTTGCGGGCCATGTCCACCAGCTTCACCTGCTCGCCCATCTGCAGGACGAATACCTCGCCCCCCTCGCCCAGCGCCGCGGCGTGCAGCACCAGCGCCACGGCCTCGGGGATCAGCATGAAGTAGCGGCGCATCTCGGGGTGGGTGACGGTGACGGGGCCGCCGCGCCTGATCTGCTCGAGGAAGGTGGGGACGACGCTGCCGTTACTGCCGAGGACGTTGCCGAAGCGGACGGTGATGAAGGCGGTGGCGCTGCGGCGGTTCATCTCCTGGACGACGAACTCGGCGGCGCGCTTGGTGGCACCCATCACGCTGGTGGGGTTGACCGCCTTGTCGGTGGAGATCATCACGAAGCGGGGGACGCCGGCCTGGTGGGCCGCGCGGGCGAGGGAGCGGGTGCCGAGCACGTTGTTCTTCACCGCCTCGCACGGGTTCAGCTCCATCATCGGCACGTGCTTGTGGGCGGCGGCGTGGAAGACGATGTCGGGGCGGTGGGCGGCCAGCACCTGGCGGACGCGGTTCGGGTCGGCCACGTCGGCGATGACGGGCACCAGGCAGGCGCCCGGGTTGCGGCGCGCCAGCTCGCCGGCCACGGCGAACAGGCCGTTCTCGAAGCGCTCGAGCAGCACCAGCCCGGCGGGCTCGAGGTCGAGGATCTGCCGGCACAGCTCGGATCCAATGGACCCGCCCGCGCCGGTGACCAGCACCCGCCGCCCGCGGATCAACCGCTCCACCGGGGCCTTGTCGAGGTCGATCGGCTCGCGGGGCAGCAGGTCTTCCACCGACATCCCGCGGATCTGGCTGACGGCCACCTTCCCGTCGAGC
>JARKSS010000394.1 GCA_029974175.1 Vicinamibacterales bacterium | reverse complement strand
GGGGCGGCGTCGATCTGGTGGTGGTCAACGCGGGCATCGCGCACGTCTCGACGCTGGCCACGATGGAACTCTCGGCGTTCAGGCGGCTCGAGCGGGTGAACGTGGAGGGGACGCTGCTCGTGCTGCGCGAAGCCGCCCGTCTCTTCGAACGGCAGGGCAGCGGCGGCGACGTGGTGCTGGTCTCCACCAAGAACGTGTTCGCGCCCGGCGCGAGCTTCGGCGCGTACAGCGCCACCAAGGCCGCCTCGCACCAGCTGGCCCGCATCGCCAGCCTCGAGCTGGCCGGGCTCGACGTGCGGGTCAACATGGTGGCGCCCGACGCCGTGTTCTCGGAGGGCGGCCGGAAGTCGGGCCTCTGGGCCGCGGTCGGTCCCGACCGGATGCGCGCCCGCGGCCTTGACGAAGCAGGGCTCGAAGCCTACTACCGGAGCCGCAACCTGCTGAAGTCCCCGGTGACCGCGCGCCACGTCGCCAACGCCGTTCTGTTCTTCGCCACGCGACAGACGCCGACGACGGGTGCCACCATCCCGGTGGACGGCGGTCTTCCCGACGCGACGCCTCGCTAGCGGCGCCGGCCTCCGGCGCGGGCCCGAGCGAGGTCGAGGGGCCGGCGGGTCTTCCGACGGAGCGAATCATGCGACTTGCGGTCAACATCGATCACATCGCCACCATCCGGGAGGCCAGGAAGGCCCGCGAGCCCGAGCCGATCGCGGCCGCGCTCGTCGCCGAGCTGGCCGGTGCGCAGGGGATCACCGTCCACCTGCGCGGCGATCGACGCCACATCAAGGACCGTGACGTGGAGCTGCTTCGGCAGGTGATTGCCACCAAGCTGAACATCGAGATGGCGGCGACCGAGGAAATGACCGGGATCGCGGTGCGCGTCCGCCCGGACCAGGTGACGCTGGTGCCCGAGCAACCCCACGAGATCACCACGCAGGGCGGCCTCGACGTCCTGGCGAACCGCGCCGCGGTGACCGCGGCGGTCGCGCGGCTCCGCGACGCAGGCATTCGCGTCAGCATCTTCATCGACCCCGACGAGGCGCAGGTGACCGCCTCGAGGGAGGTCGGCGCCGACGCGGTCGAGATCAACACGGGCGGCTACGCCGACGCCCCTCCGTCGTCACGCGCGGCCCGGCTCGACGAGGTCCGCCGCTCGGCCGAGGCTGCTTCCGCTGCCGGGCTCGAAGTGCTCGCCGGCCACGGCCTCACCTACTTCAACATCGGCCCGGTGGCTTCGATCCGCACGATCGAGGAACTGAACATCGGACACAGCATCATTGCCCGGGCATCACTGGTCGGCCTCGAGCGGGCCGTGCGCGAGATGATGGAGCTCATCGGGTGATCCGGCGTCGCCTCGTGATGCTCGCGTTGATGGCGTGCCTGACGCTGCCGCCGTGGACCGCTTCGGCGTCGACTCACCAGGACGTGCACTTCGTCACCGAGGACGGCGTGTCGATCGCCGCCACGCTCTATCTCCCCTCGCGACCCGGGCCCGCCGTCGTCCTCATCCACATGCAGACGCGGTCGCGCCAGGACTGGGAGGCCGTCGGCCCCGCTCTGGCCGACGCGGGCCTGGTGGCCCTCGCCATAGACCTGCGGGGTCATGGCGCTTCCGACCCGCGGCCGGTCGGCCCCGGTGCGAAGGACGGCGGGATAGCCGCCGACCTCAGGGCCGCCCGGAGCTACCTCGCGACCCGCCGGGACGTGACGCCCGGGAAGCTGGGGCTGCTCGGCGCCTCGATCGGCGCCAACCTGGCCGTCGTCGCGGCTGCCGCCGATCCGACGGTCCGCTCGATCGCCCTGCTGTCGCCCGGCCTCGACTACCAGGGCCTTCGAACCCAGGCCAACCTCAATCGCTACGGCGACCGCCCCGCGCTGCTCGTGGGAAGCCGGGAGGACTCCTACGTGATGATCACGCTGCGCCGCCTGTCGGGGGAGGGGACGGGCCTGCGCGAGCAGCTCGTGCTCGACGGGGCGGGGCATGGAACCACCATGCTGGCGCGGCATCCCGGGCTCGTCGGGGTGCTGGTGGACTGGTTCAAACGCACCCTGTTATGATCGGCCGGTCGGCGCTTCCAGTCCTCACCTTATGAAACCGGAATCGATCGTCCTCGCCATCGCCGGGGCGTTCTTCGGCCTCCTCGTCGGGTGGATCATCGGCACTCAGCAGGCCGCCCCGAGGGCCCTCGCCGGAACCCCGCCGGCCGCCATGCAACCGGCCGGGGGTGCGGCGCCCGCGGCGCAGACGCAGGCCCCGCCGCTCGACGAGTCGCGGGTGCAGGCGCTGCGCGCCGCGGCCGAGAAGGACCCCTCTGACGCGGAGAGCCGCGTGCAGCTCGGCAACGCGTACTTCGATGCCGAACGCTACGGTGAGGCCGTGACCTGGTACGAGGCCGCGCTCGGGATCAACCCGAAGGACCCGAACGTGAGCACGGACCTGGGCGTGGCCTACTACTACCTGAACCAGCCCGAGCGCGCGCTCGAGCAGTTCGACCGGTCGCTCGCCGTCGATCCGGCGCACACCAAGACGCTGTTGAACCAGGGGATCGTCCGAGCGTTCGGCCGGCAGGACCTCAAGGGGGCGGTCGAGTCGTGGCAGCGCCTGGTCGCCGTCGCGCCCACGAGTCCCGAGGCTGACGCGGCCCGCCGCGCCCTCCAGAGCCTGCAGTCGGCTCACCCCGATCTCGTCGGAACCACCGCGACGCAGCCCCCCGGAAAGTAGGCGCGGCCGATGCTCATCCGCATCCTCCTGCTGATCATCCTCCTGGCGCTACTGGGCCGAGCCATCCGCTCGCTGCTCGCCAGCGCCGCGGGGACGCCGTTGGAGGACGGGCGGAGGCACCCGGCCGCGCGCGGCGTCCGCATGGTTCGAGATCCCGTCTGCGGCACCTTCCTGCCGCCCACGCACGCCCTCGCCGAGCCGGCGCGCGAC
>JARKSS010000393.1 GCA_029974175.1 Vicinamibacterales bacterium | reverse complement strand
TCAGCAGCAGCAGCCCCTCGATCACCTCGTCCACCTCGAATCCCTGGGCCTCGCGCGCGCGGGCCATCTCGCGGGCGTGCGCCTCGAGCAGCTCGGGCGAGCCTTCCTCGCGGCTCCGCACGAGGGCATCGATCGCGCTGGCCGACCACCGCAGCACGTCCGCGGGATCCGACGCCGCGTAGCGGCCGTGCGGCAGCGCGCGCAGCCGCGCAGCCCACGCCGACGCGATGTCGTCCCGGTGACGCCTCAACAGTCCGGCAAGCACTGGATGGATTCTATCGCGCTCCACCTCTCTCGGCGGATCGCGGGGGTCAGGTTGGCGGCAGACAGGCGACGGCCGTCAGCGGATCACGCGTGTCGCGCTGCATCTTTGGTCCCACGGACGTTCAACCCCGCCCGCTTTCGTCTTTGTGTTCTCTGTCTTCTTCGTCTTCTTTGTGTTCTTTGTGTTCTTCGTGTTCTTTGTGGTTTCTTCGTCCCTCCGTGGTTCGTCGCACGGGGCTCATCCAAAAGGATGAGCCTCGGCCTCCACCCTGCTCAGCTCTTCCGCCGACCGAGAACACGCCCGGCGCCCGATGACCTGCCGCATCCAAGGCGGGAGACTTGTGGCGGGTACGCAGGTGCAACGCCGCCGCGGACCCGGAAGGAGCGCGACGTGGCCGGGATCACGATCGACGCCGAGCAGTGCAAGGGATGCGGCCTTTGTGTGACCGCCTGCCCGCAGCGGGTCATCGCCATCGGCACCCGCATCAACCGCCGCGGCCAGTTCCACGCCATCGCCAGTGACCCGCGGCGCTGCATCGCCTGCCGTTCCTGCAGCATCGCGTGCCCCGACGCCGCCATCGAGGTCCGGGTGTGGGGCGTCGTCTACGAGTGCTTCGCGTACTGACGGCCCCTGGAGGACGAGCATGCCGCGCACGCTGATGAAGGGCTGCGAGGCGATCGGGGAGGCGGCCATCCGGGCCGGGTGCAGGCTCTTCTTCGGCTACCCGATCACGCCCCAGAACGAGATCCCGGAGTATCTCTCGCGCCGGCTGCCCGAGGTCGGCGGGACGTTCGTCCAGGCCGAGAGCGAGGTGGCCGCCTCGAACATGGCCTACGGCGCGGCCGCGGGTGGCGAGCGCGTCCTGACCTCCTCGTCCTCGCCCGGCATCTCGCTCATGCAGGAGGCGATCTCCTACATGGCCGGCGCCGAGTTGCCCGTCGTCCTGGTGAACATCATGCGCGCCGGCCCCGGCCTGGGCGGCATCCTCCCCGGGCAGGCCGACTACGTCCAGGCCACCAAGGGCGGCGGCCACGGCGACTACCGGCTGCTCGTGCTGGCACCCTGGTCGGTGCAGGAAGCCGCCGACCTCGTGCAGGACGCGTTCGACCTGGCCGATTACTACCGCAACCCGGTCCTCATCCTCGGCGACGGCCTGATCGGCCAGATCATGGAGCCGATCGAGTTCAACACCGACCGGAAGCCCTGCAAGCCGCTGCCGCCCAAGACCTGGGCCACCACCGGGTGCGCGGGCGACCGTCCGCCGAACATCATCACGTCGCTGTACCTCGACCCCGAGCCGCTCGCGGCCCACAACGAGAAGCTGCAGGCGAAGTACGCCGCGATGGTGCGCGACGAGGTGCGCTTTTCGGGCCGCGGCCTCGACGAGCCGTACGACGTGCTGGTGGTGGCGTACGGAACCGTCGCACGGGCCTGCAACATGGCCATCACGCAGCTGCGCGCGTCGGGTGTCCGCGCCGCCCTGCTGCGGCCCATCAGCCTCTTCCCCTTCCCGACGGCGGCCGTCCGCGCCGCCGCTGCCCGCGCCGGGGCCGTGCTGGTCGTGGAGCTGTCGGCCGGGCAGATGGTCGAGGACGTGCGCGCCGCGGTCGGCGACACGTGCCCCGTCCACTTCCACGGCCGCACCGGGGGACTCATGATCCCCGCCGAGGAAGTGGCGGAGAAGATCCGGGCCCTCGCCACCGGGACGCGATTACCGTCGCCGGCCGAGCACGAGGTGGTCGATGCCTGACACCATCTTCACCCGCTCGCCGGTCCTGACCTCGACCTCGACCCACTACTGCCCGGGCTGCACGCACGGGGTCATCCACCGGATGGTGGCCGAGGTCATCGACGAACTGGGAATCCGCGCCCGGACGGTCGGTATCGCCCCGGTCGGGTGCGCGGTGCTCGCCTACAACTACTTCGGCCTCGACTTCCAGGAAGCCTCGCACGGCCGCGCCCCGGCGGTCGCCACGTGCCTCAAGCGCGCCCGCCCCGATCTCGTAGTGTTCGCCTACCAGGGAGACGGCGACCTCGGCTCGATCGTCACCGCCGAGATCGTCCACTGCGCCAACCGCGGCGAGAAGATCACGGTAATCTTCGTCAACAACGCCATCTAAGGGATGAACGGGGGCATGTTGGCGCCGACGACGCTGCAGGGCCAGGTCACCAC
>JARKSS010000389.1 GCA_029974175.1 Vicinamibacterales bacterium | reverse complement strand
CTGGTGACGCGCCTGATCGAAGGCGGCTTCGTCCCGGTGGTGGCGCCGCTGACCGGCGGGGCCGATGGCGCCGTCTACAACACGAACGCCGACTCGGTGGCCGCATCGCTCGCCGTCGCGCTCGGCGCCGAGAAGCTGCTCTTCCTCGTGCGCGTCCCGGGGCTGCTCCAGGACCGCGACAACCCGGCTTCCCTTGTCCCGTTCGCCGATCTCGCGGCGGTGGACCAGCTCGTCGCCTCGGGGGCGGTGAGCGGCGGCATGCGGCCCAAGCTGGACGCGGCGCGATTGGCCCTCGAGGGCGGCGTGACGAGCGTCCACCTCGTGTCCGGCGTCGGCGCCGACAACCTGCTGGTCGAGGTCTTCACCAACGAGGGGGCCGGGACCATGCTCGTGCGTCAGGCCGATCGTGGGGCGCCGGCGTGAGGGCCGTGGACCTGCTGCCGGCGCTGGTCGCCGTCCCGAGCGTCTCGCGCGGCGAGAAGGCGATCGCCGACCTCCTGGCGTCGTACCTGGCGGCGAGTGGCGTGACGGTGAACCGGGCCGGCCACAATCTCTGGTTCGAGGTCGGCCAGGGAAGGCCGCGGCTGCTGCTCGCAAGCCACCTCGACACCGTGCCGGCCTGCGCGGGGTGGAGCCGCGACCCGCACGTGGCACGCTGGGACGGCGACCGGCTCGTGGGCCTGGGTGCCAACGACGCCAAGGGGTGCGTGGCCGCGATGACCGAGGCGGCGCTCGCGCTGCGGGCCGAAGGCGCGACGCTGCCGGGGTCGGTGGTCGTCGCCCTCACGGTGGAGGAGGAGGTGGGCGGCCAGGGAATCGCGACGATACGCCCGCTGCTCGGCGAGATCGACGCCGCGGTGATCGGAGAACCGACGGGACTCGAGGTCTGCGTCGCGCAGCGCGGCCTGGTGATCCTGCGGTGCGTGGCGCGGGGGCGCGGCGGCCACGCTGCGCACGCCGCGCAGGCCGTCAACGCCGTCCACGTGGCGGCCGCCGACATCGGCCGCCTGGCAGGCCTCGTGTTCGGCCGGCACCCGCGACTTGGCGACACCACCGCGCAGGTCACGAGGATCGAAGGCGGCCGCGCCCTGAACCAGGTGCCGGACACGTGCGAGTTCTTCGTCGATCTCCGCACGGTGCCGGGCATCACGGTCGAGTCGATCGTCGAGCAGCTTCGCGGCGAGATCGCCAGCGAGGTTCACGTCAATTCCTCGCGCTACCTGCCGTGCGCCACCGACGAGGCGCACCCCGTGGTGCAGGCGGCGCTCGCGGCGGCCGGGCGCGAGCGGGGAACGGTCAGCCGCACGACCTCGGACTGGGCGTTCCTGTCGGACCTGCCGGCAGTCAAGGCCGGGCCCGGCGACACGACGCGCAGCCACCGGCCCGACGAGTACATCACGCGGCAGGAGCTGGGCGACGGTGTCGCGTTCTACCGCCGCCTGGTCCCTGAATGCCTCGCGCGGCTCGCGGCCGTGCCTGTCAAGGATTGAACCGATGAACGACGTGCTTCTTGCCTTCTCGGGCGGCCTCGACACGTCCTTCTGCGTCGTCTGGCTGGCGTCGAAGGGATGGAAGGTCCACACGGTCACCGTGGACACCGGCGGGTTCGCGCCCGGAGAAACGTCGAGGCTCGAGCAGTGGGCGCTTCAGCTCGGGGCAGCCACGCACGAAACGGTGGATGCCAGGCAGGAGCTGTTCGACCGGTACCTCCGGTACCTCGTCGCCGGAAACGTCTTGCGCGGCGGCGTCTACCCGCTGAGCGTATCGGCGGAGCGAGTGTGCCAGGCGCGCAGGATCGTCGAGGCCGCCCGCGCCCGCGGAGCCAGGGCAATCGCCCACGGGTCCACCGGCGCGGGAAACGACCAGGTGCGGTTCGACGTGGCCTTCCGCGCGCTCGCGCCGGACCTCGAGGTGCTGGCGCCGATCAGGGAACTGGCACCGAGCCGCGCCGAAGAGCGTGCGTTCCTCGCCGAGCGCGGCTTCACGATGAGCGAGAAGACCGAGGCCTACTCGGTGAACGAGGGCATGTGGGGCTCGAGCGTCGGCGGGCGCGAAACCCACGACAGCTGGGACGAGCTGCCGGACGAGGCCTTCCCCGGCGGCGCCATCGACCCGCTGCTGCCCCCCTCGACGCTGACGATCTCGTTCGAGCGCGGCGTCCCCTCGGCGATCGACGGCACGGCGACGGCCCCGGTGGCGCTCATCGGAGCGCTCAACGCGATTGGCGGACGATACGGCATCGGGCGGGGCGTGCATCTTGGAGACACCATCCTCGGGATCAAGGGGCGCGTCGGTTTCGACGCGCCGGCAGCCCACCTGCTGATCACGGCGCACCGCGAGCTCGAGAAGCTGGTGCTCACCGGCCGGCAGCTCGCGTGGAAAGAAACGCTTGGCGCCCTCTACGGCAGCCTCCTGCACGAGGGACTGTTCTTCGACCCCGTCGCGCGCGACATCGAGGCGTTTCTGGAGAGCAGCCAGGCTCGCGTCACCGGCGACGTCCGCTGCATCCTGCGGCCACGCTCGCTCGCGGTGGCCGGCGTTCGCAGCCCCCACTCGCTGATGACGCCCGACGCCAAGTACGGCGAGGGCTCGGGCCTCTGGCGGGGCGAGGAGGCGGCCGCCTTCTCGAAGATCTACGGGCTGGCGCAGGCGCTGGCCCTGCGGGCAGGAGGCACGGCGTGAGGGTGCACCTGGACAAGATCGCCTCGGTGACGCGCGGGCTCCGGCTGCAGCGCACGGTGACCACGACCGACATCATCCAGGCCTCGGCCGGCGCCGTCGTCGTGGGACGCGTGCGGGGCGAGAAATCCACCTACAACCACCTCGAGGACGTGCACGGCCGGATGACGGTCCTGCACGACGGCGACGTGATCGCCGGGGCGCTGGGCCACCGCAACGCGCTGCACGGCTACGAGGGCGTGGTGCCCGACACCGTCTCGGCGGGAGACGTCCTCAACATCCTCAACCTCGGCGGGGTCATCGGGCGCTGCACTTCACGCAACCCGGAGGTCGGCCCGCCCTTCGAGATCGAGCTGATCGGCCAGGTACTCGCCTACCCCGAGTTCCAGTCGCGCCAGCCGCAGCCGGCGTCTATCGGGCTCGCCGCGCTGACGGGGCGCAACGGGGTGCCGGTGCCGCCGGTGGTGTACGTCCTCGGCACCTGCATGAACGCGGGGAAGACGGCCGCGGCGAGCACGATCGTCCGGGCGTTCAGCCAGGCGGGATTCAGGGTCGGTGGGGCCAAGCTGACCGGCGTGTCGCTGATGCGCGACATCCTGTCGATGGCCGACTACGGAGCGGAGGTCGCCCTCGACTTCACCGACGCCGGGGTTGTCGCCACCAGCGCCGGCAACGCGTGCGGCGTCGCGCACGCGATCTTCAGCGAGCTCGCCGCCCGGGGCATGGACGTGATCGTGGCCGAGACGGGCGACGGCATCATGGGCGAGTACGGGGTGCAGGCCATCCTCTCCGACCCGGTGCTGCGCGGCCGGGGCCGCGCCTTCGTGCTGTGCGCGAACGACCCGGTCGGCGTTGCCGGCGGCGTCACCATGCTGCGCGAGCGGTTCGGCATCCAGGTGGACGTGGTGGCCGGACCGGCAACCGACAACCGCGTCGGGGTCCGGTTCGTCCAGCGCGAGTTCGGCCTCCCCGCGATCAATGCGCGGACGCAGGCAAGAGCGCTCGGCGAGGCCATCCTCGAGCGGCTCGCGCTTCCCGCCCGCGAGGGGGCACGATGAGACTCGACGTCGCCATCCTCGGCGCTTCAGGATTCGGCGGCGGCGAGCTGCTGCGGCTGCTGTCGGCCCACCCGGCCGTCGGGAGCCTCCGGGGGACATCGAGCCGCTTTGCCGGGCGCCCGTGGCATGCGGCGCACCCCAACCTGCGCGGCGTGGCAGACGGCGTCTTCGAGGCGGCGATCGACTGGCGCGAGTTCGCCTCGTCGCCGCAACCCGTGGTGTTCAGCGCCATGCCCCATGGCGCGCTGGCCAGCCGCCTCGACGAGATGGAAGCCGAGTGGGCCAGCCTCGGCCTGGCCAATCGCCTGACGCTCGTGGACCTGAGCGGAGACTTCCGCCTTTCCAGTGCTGAAGCGTTCGCACTCGCCTACGGCGCCGCCCACCCGTGTCCCCGGCGCCTGGGATCGTTCGTGTACGGCTTGCCCGAGTGGACGCGGGCGGAACTGCCCGGCGCCCGGCGGATTGCTGCGGCGGGGTGCTTCGCGACGGCGCTGCAGCTGGGGCTCCTCCCGCTCGAAGGGCTCGACCTGGGGCTGGTCACCGCGACCGCCATCACGGGCTCGTCGGGCAGCGGCGCCACGGCCACCGAGACGACGCACCACCCCACGCGGGCCCACGACATCCGCGCCTACAAGGTGCTCCGACACCAGCACCTCCCCGAGGTGCAGGCCACGCTCACCCGCGGGCGCATCACAGCCGACCTGTCGTTCGTACCCCAGAGCGGCCCCACGGTGCGCGGCATCTTCGCCGTGCTGCAGTTCGGCCTTCCCCACGGCCTCAATGCCGAAGGGCTGGCGGCGCGCGCCGCGCGTGCCTGCGCCGGGCAGCCGTTCCTGCGGCTGGTGGAGGGATCGCCGAGGGTTGCCGCCGTGGTTGGCAGCAACTTCGCCGACCTTGCCGTCGCCGCGACCGATCGCCACGGCGCCGTGCTCGTCGCGATCGACAACCTGATGAAAGGCATGGCCGGCCAGGCGGTCCAGTGCCTCAACCTCGCCCTCGGCCTTGCCGAAACCACCGGGCTCAAGTACGCGGGAGCGTACCCGGCATGAGGTCTTCACATCGACGCCGCGGCGGCGCGGAAGCGATCTGTGGTACGCCACGGGCGGCCGCGGCAAGCGTGCACGATCATGCCCATCGATCAGGCCATCCTCGAGATCCTCTCGCACGAGTCGGTCAGCAACCAGCGCGCGCTCCAGGGACACCTCGCCCGGCGTGGCATCTCGCTCACCCAGTCGGCCCTCTCGCGCCGGCTGCGGAAGCTTCGCGTGCACAAGCGCGACGGGCGATACGTCAAGCCGGAGCCGCCGCCACCGGTGGCGCCTTCCTATACGCTGGCGACCGCGCCGCCCAACCTGGTCGTCCTGCGCACCGAGCCCGGCTTCGCCCAGGCGCTGGCGCTCGTCGTCGATCACGCCAGCCCACCGGGGTTCGCCGGCTCGGTTGCCGGCGACGACACGGTCTTCTTCGCGGCCGCCAGCCCCGACGCGCTGACGCCGCTGCTGCGATCCATCGACCGCCTCTTGCGCAACCGCTGACCCGGCCGGGAGGTGCACGGTGACAAACCTCTGGAGCGGCCGGTTCGCCGGCGAACCCGATCGCGTGGTCTTCGAATTCGGGCGCTCACTGCCCTTCGACCGGCGGCTGTTCGAAGACGACGTCACGGGCAGCCTCGCGTGGGTGGAGGCGCTCGCCGAAGCGGGAAGCATGGACGCCGAAGACGCGGCGAGGGTGACCGCGGCCCTTCATCGCATCCTGGAGCGCTTCCGCGACGAACCTGCGCTCGCCGAGGCGCCCGACGAAGAC
>JARKSS010000388.1 GCA_029974175.1 Vicinamibacterales bacterium | reverse complement strand
CGCTACGGCGCCGCGGTCGTCGTGATGGCGTTCGACGAGCAGGGCCAGGCCGACACCGCCGCGCGGAAGGTCGAGGTGCTGGCCCGCGCCTCCCACCTGCTCACCACGCAAGCCGGCTTCGATCCCGTTGACATCGTCTTCGACCCGGCGGTGCTCGCGGTGGGCACGGGGATCGAAGAGCACAACGAGTACGCGGTGGCGTTCATCGAGGCGGTGCGCGAGCTGAAGGCGCGATTCCCCGAGGCGAAGGTCAGCGGCGGCATCAGCAACCTGTCGTTTGCCTTCCGGGGCAACGACACGGTGCGCGAGGCGATCCACTCCGCGTTCCTCTACCACGCCATCCGCGCCGGCCTCGACATGGGCATCGTCAACGCCGGTCAGCTCGTGGTGTACGAGGACATCCCGGCCGAGCTGCTCGAGCGGGTCGAGGACCTTCTCTTCAACCGCCGTCCCGATGCGACCGAGCGGCTGGTGCAGGCGGCCGGCAGTGCCGGCCCGGCCCGGCGCGAGCAGGCCGAGGCCGAGTGGCGGAAGGGCACCGTGCAGGAGCGCCTCTCGCACGCGCTCGTGCACGGCATCCTCGACCACCTCGAGGCCGACATCACCGAGGCCCTGGCCCTCTACCCGCGGCCGCTCGACATCATCGAGGGGCCGCTGATGGACGGGATGAAGGCGGTGGGCGATCTCTTCGGGTCGGGGCGCATGTTCCTGCCGCAGGTGGTGAAGAGCGCCCGGGCGATGAAGAAGGCGGTGTCGTTCCTCGAGCCCCGGATGGCGGCCGAGGCGTCGGCGCGCCCCTCGCAGGGAAAGATCGTCCTGGCGACGGTCAAGGGCGACGTCCACGACATCGGCAAGAACATCGTCGGCGTGGTGCTGGGCTGCAACAACTACGAGGTGATCGACCTCGGGGTCATGGTGCCGGCCGACCGAATCCTCCAGGCGGTGGAAGAGCACCAGGCCGACCTGCTGGGACTGAGCGGCCTCATCACGCCGTCGCTCGACGAGATGGCGTTCGTGGCCCGCGAGATGGAGCGCCGGCACCTCACGGTGCCGCTCCTGATCGGCGGCGCGACCACCAGCCGCCAGCACACCGCCGTCAAGATTGCGCCCGAGTACTCGGGGGTGACGGTCTACGTGCCCGACGCGTCACGCGTCACCGATGTGGTGGGCAGCCTGCTCAGCGCCCAGCAACGGCCCGAGTACGAGCGAACGGTGCGTGCCGGGCAGGAGGAGGCGCGCCGGCGTCACCGGGCGCCGGGGCGCGCCCCGCTGCGACCCTACGACGAGGCGCGCGCCCGCCGCGCCCGTCCCGACTGGAGCGCCGAGCCGCCCGCGCCGTCGTTCGTGGGGCGCGCGATCATCGACGACCAGCCGCTGGCCGAGCTCCGGCCCTACATCGACTGGACGTTCTTCTTCGCCGCCTGGCAGGTGAAGGGACGCTTCCCCGACGTTCTCGACCACCCCCGGCACGGCGCCGCGGCCCGCGAGCTGTACGAACACGCGCAGGAGATGCTCGACCAGATCGTGGCCGACCGATCGATCCGGGCGCGGGCCGCGTACGGGTTCTGGCCGGCCGAGGCCGCGGCCGACGCCGACGACATCATCCTCTTCGAGGACGCCTCGCGGTCGCGCATCGCGGCCCGCTTCCCCATGCTGCGCCAGCAGGAGGACCACGGGGACGAGCGCCCACACCGCTCGCTGGCCGACTACGTCGCCCCGCACGGCGTGCGGGCGTGCGACTACGTCGGGGCCTTCGCGGTGACCGCCGGGATCGGCGTGGACGAACTGGTTGCCCGCTACCAGGCCGACCACGACGACTACCGCGCCATCATGGTAAAGGCCCTCGCCGACCGGCTTGCCGAGGCGTTTGCCGAGTACCTGCACCAGCGCGTGCGCCGGGAGTGGGGTTACGGTCGAGACGAACGACTGACCAACGAGGAGCTGATTGCCGAGAAGTACCGCGGCATCCGGCCGGCATTTGGCTACCCCGCCTGCCCCGATCACAGCGAGAAGCGCCGGCTCTTCGCCCTGCTCGACACGGCCCCCCTCGGCCTCACCCTCACCTCCTCCTGTGCGATGCTGCCCGCCGCCAGCGTGAGCGGCCTCTACTTCAGCCACGCCGAGGCGCGGTACTTCAACCTGGGACGGATCGGCCGCGACCAGGTGGAGTCGTACGCGGCGCGCAAGGGCATGAGCGTCGAGGAAGTCGAGCGCTGGCTGGGACCGAACCTGGGGTACTGACAGGAATCGGGAATCAGGATTCGGGATTCAGGAGTCAGGAGTCGGGGTCCGGAGTCGGGGCCCGCCTCTACCGAAGGCCTCTCTGTGTCGTGAGGTACACGGCAAAGCTGCCGAGCCAGTGGCCTCCCTCGTAGTGCTCGCCGGTGACTGCCCGCAGGCCGGCCTCGCGATGCCGGGTCGCGGCCCCGCGAAGCGCGGGCAGCCGCCGGTCGCCAGGAGGAAGCGCACTGGCAATCCCTTCCAGCATCCACGCGCGACTCAGGTTGAGACCGTCGAGGTGCGCGAGCTTCGGGTCGGAGGGGTCGGTGACCACGGCCACTTCGAGCCAGGCGGGATCGTCTCTGGTCGGAATGCCGGGCAGGAACGCCTCGAGCCATGCCGCGAACTTGTCGCCAGGCAGAATCCGGCGCATGAGGTCGGCCTCAGCCAGGCACGGCGACAGGAAGTCATGGCCCGAGGGCTCCCAGACGAGCGGGCAGCCGCGGTCGGCCAGGTAGAACGCATTGGCGCGCGAAACGACCAGCGACTCGAACGCCTTGTGCCCTCGGCCGCGCGCCCAGTCGAGCATCAGGCCGAAGGCGAACGCCGTCTGGTCGTGCTCGCCAACCCGGATCGGCTTCGAGAGCTTCGGCAGCCACTCGGAGAGCCGCGAGACGGCGGCGTCCTCGAGCGGCCGCAGCGCAGCTGACCATTCCCGCGCCTGCTCGCTGTCCCACTCGCGCAACTCGGCACCCAGCTGCAGCAGCCAGGCAAGCCCGTACGGCCGCTCGAACGACGCGCGGCCCGGCCCGGCCAGATACCGCACCTCGGCCGCCACGTTGGCCGGTGTCAGGCTTCGGGCCAACGCGGCACGAGCCGGACGGGCGAACGGGGCGTCGGGGTAGGTGCGCGCCAGGCGAGCCAGCAGCCAGTGGCCGTGCACCGACGAGTGCCAGTCGTAGCATCCGAAAAAGGCCGGTGTCAGGACGCGCGGAGGGCGTACGTCGGCGTCGCTGCCGAGCACGTGGGCAATCTTGTTCGGGTATTCCTGGTGCACGCAGGCAAGCGCCAGCGCGGCGAACCGGGCGGCTGCCTCCTCAGAGAGCGGCCCGGCAGGCCCGGCCATCTCCTGCGCTCCTGCCGCAAGCGGCGCGGCGACCAGCAGCCAGGCTGCGAGCACGGCGGGCTTCATCCCGACAGCATCTCACGGAAACCGCCGCTTGTTGAAGGTCACCGTCAGTCGCACGGGGGCCGCCAGCGTGACGTTCACCGTGTAGCTGACGTCTCCAAGGCGTGGGTGCCGGAACACCACCTCGTGCCGCCCCAGCGTCGTGGGCAGCGTGGTGAGCGGCGTCTGCCCGATCAGGCGTCCGTCCAGCCACACCTCGGCGGGTTCGTCCGAGGTCAAGTTCATCATCCCCATCGGGGCCTCGAACGGCACCGTCACCACCTTCCCGGCCGGCACCTCCACGAACTGGCGCACCTTCAGGGCCAGCGAGGCGTTGGCAAGGTCGAAGTGATGGCGCCCCGCCGGCACCATCAGCGCCTCGCCGCTCGTCTCCCCGAACACCCGTCCTTTCTCGCTCACCTCGAGAGAGTACGGGGACTTGATTCGCAGCCAGCCAACCGTCGGCACCGTAACCGGCGTCACGGTGCCCCCCACGACTACGACCTCCTGCTCCTCCACCTGCCCGAAGGGGCCGCTCGCGGAGATGCGGTGCGGCCCGGGGGCCAGGCCGTCAATCCGCACCGGCGACTTCCCCCGGCTGGTGCCGTCCAGCCAGACCTCGCCCCCTCGCGGGTCGGTGGCGATCTCGAGCGAGCCGTGCTCCAATGCCTCGGGCAGCGACACCTTGTGCACGAGGCGCCCGTCTTCGGGAACACTCACCCACTCCGAGCGGGACGAGCCTCCGAGCCTGATCTCGACATGATGCTGACCCGCTGCGGCCTCGAGGGAAACCGGGGTTCGGCCAACGGCCTTCCCGTCGAGCGTCACCTCGGCGCCCGGGGGGACCGACTCCACCGCGAGCTGCCCGGTCGGCAGCCCGCCGCCCATCACCCGCGTCCAGGCGATCGGGGCGACCACGGCGGCGAGCCCAATGAGCAGAACCGCGGACGCCGCGATCGCGAACGTCCGCCAGCGGGACTGATGGCGTCCCGACAGCCCGCGCGTGCCCCGAGGGGCCGTGGCTCGCGGCGACGACGCGCTGGCGACGGGCGTCGCGGGTCGCGGCGGCCCCCCCCGCTCGGCCGCCGGAGGTTCCGCCGTGTCGGGTCGCGGCGGGGGACTTGCGGCGGGTGCCTCCAGCGCGGGCGGCTCCTCAACGCCGACCGGCGAAGCCGGCGTTCCGGGGGCCGGATCCGGGCTGGCGACGATGGGCGCGCCGCCACCGGCCTCCTCCTCCAGCCGGGTCGCCGGCAGTTCCACGTCCCCAGCCTCGGCCGGCTCGGAGTCGGACGTGCCAGACCCAAGCTCCTGGGGCTGAACCGGCGAAGCCTCTGGCTCCAGTGGGAACGCCGGCACCACCTCGCACGACTCGGCCTGCTCGTACTGGTGGTAGTCAACCCTCGGCGTGAACCAGTCCGTATCGGGGCTCGAGGCCTCTTCCGAAAGTGGCTCGGCTGCTGCCGGAACATCGCCAGAGAGCGACGCGATGGGATCATCAGCCGCCGGCGCACCTGCCTGCGCCGACACGGCCTCCAGCATGGCCGCGGCGCTCATCAGCGTCGGGGGTGTGGGCGTCGAGGGTCTCGCCAGGTCACCGGGCTGCTTCCAGGCCGCACTCTCGCACAGGTCCACGAAGGCTTGCAGCGCCGCCGGGGATACCTCGCCGGCCGCGCTCGCCGCCGCGCAAGCCGCGGCAAACCCCTTCTGGGCCTCGACGAGCGTCCGGAACGCGTCGGGCCGCTCGGGCGACAGCATCGACGACAGCCAGGCGCGCGCCTCGGGGGCAGGCCAGCCCGCCTTCGCCGCCGCCTCGCACGCCTCGTCGAGCAGCCGCCGGAGACCCTCCGGGTAGTCGGCGGCTGACAGCGGCCGCCCGAGCAGGAACGTCAGCACGACCATGCCGATCTGCAGCAGGTCCACGCGGCGGCCATAGCGGCCCAGGCGGGTGTCGGCGAGCATCGGCACCCCCCAGTCGCGCCACACCGCCGGGACGCCCCATGCGGAAACCGCCTGCTGGAACACTTCACCCAGCACGTACTCGGAGACGACGAGGCGGCCGTCGCCCGGCAGGATCAGGCGCTCGGGAGTGATGGCGCCGTGGAAGATGTCGGGGCCGTAGTCGTGCATCAGCGCGACCGCGGTCATCAGCTGCCGCGCAAGCGCCAGGGCCGCCGGGGCCGACGGGCGGAGACTCGCCCGTGCGCTGATCTGAAGGATCTCGGCCAGCCGGCGGCCGGGAACGTGCGTCGAGACCAGCGCGACCCCGGCGCGCTCGTCGCTCCGCTGCAGACGGCGCGCCCGGGTGTAGGACGAGTGACGGAAGTTCGCCAGCCGGGCCAGACGGTCCTTCAGCGCCGGCTCGAAGAACGGCGCGGCCGTCAGATCTGGCCGAAAGTACAAGAGTTCCAGCAAGCTGCCGGAGGGTTGCGGCACGATGAAGCGATCGCCCAGGTGATCGATGAAACCAGGGACCTCGGGCGTGCTGGCGGACGCAGACACCATGCTGTCTATAGTCTCGGCACGAACCGCCCGCGGCTTTGGGTCTCGGGCCGGCGGTGACTGACGTACAATGAGGTTCTTCCGGAAATGCGGACTGGAGGAGTCGAATGAGCGGCCTTTTCACCCTCTGTGCCACGCTCGGGATTGTGGCCGTTTCGTGCGCGGTGGTCTCGGCCCAGCCCGAGCGGGAGCTGCAGCCGGGGGATCCGGCTCCGTCCTTCACCCTGCCCGGTTCCGACGGCCGGACCTACAGCCTCTCCGACTTCAAGGGCAAGAAGACCGTGGTCCTCGCCTGGTTCCCCAAGGCGTTCACCGGGGGTTGAACGGCCGAGTGCAAGTCGCTCCGTGAGAGCGGCGACGAGATCCGGAAATTCGACGTGGCGTTCTTCGCGGCAAGCGTGGACACTCCCGAAGAAAACAAGAAGTTTGCCGAGCATCTCGGACTCGACTATCCCTTGCTGAGCGACCCGGGCAAGGAGGTGGCCAAGGCCTACGGCGTGGTCGGCGGCGACCGGCAGTACGCGCAGCGCTGGACGTTCTACATCTCGCCCGAGGGAAAGATCCTGTACGTGGACCGGAAGGTGAGCCCGTCCGAGGCAGGTCAGGCCGTGGCCGAGCGGCTGAAGGCGCTCGGCGTCCCTCCGGCCAGGTAGCGGGGACTGCCAGGCCGCTGAAAGTCGCGGCCTGAATGCAGAATGCAAGAAGGAGAATGCAACAGCACGCCTTGTTTCATTCTCCATTCTTCCTTTTGCACTGCAGGTTTCCTTTCTACTCCCCGTTCTGCAGCAGCGACAGCAGCTCGGCGCACACCATGGCGGTGGCGCCCCACAGCTGCGCGCCCTCGACCTCCAGGTACGGGATGTCGAGGAAGAGGCCGTCGCGGGTCCGCTGCTCGCGGCGGATGCGCGTGGGGTCGAGCAGGTGCGCGAGCGGCAGCAGCAGGATGCGCTCCACCTCCGCGTCGGCCGGGTGGAGCGGCGGCAGCGCCTCGGCCGCGCCGACGACGGGATGCAGCAGGAATCCGCTGACCGGGATGTGCAGCGGCGTGAGCCGGCCGAGTATCCTCACCTCTCCGGGGGCCAGGCCGATCTCCTCCTGCGCCTCACGCAGCGCGGCCTCCTCGATCGACTCCCCCGCCTCGACGGCCCCGCCCGGCAACGACACCTGGCCCGCATGACTGGGAAGCTGCGACGAGCGGACGGTGAGCACGATGTGCGCCTCGCTGGCAATCGGGAACAGGAGCAGCAGGCCGGCGGCCGGACGCAGGCCGGCGGTGGCGTGCGGGAGCCACCCCGGGCGTGGTCGGGGGGCGAACCGCGCCTGGGCGGCAATACCGGGTAGCGGCTGTCGCAGTCCCCGCTCCAGCTTCTCCAGCGCCTCGCGAAACGTCATCTCACTCGATTGCGATCCTGCCGCAGCGCCCTGCCCCGCCTGGCGTCGGTAGCACAGGCGTCTCGCCCGTGGGCGGGGACGCGGCCGTTCAGATCCGGTCGAGGGCCTGGGCCAGGTCGGCGATCAGGTCGTCCACGTGTTCGATGCCGACCGAAAAGCGCACCAGTCCCTCGGTAATCCCCGCCTCGAGCCGGTCGGCGCTCGGCACCCCTGCGTGCGTCATCGACGCCGGATGCTCGATCAGCGACTCGACGCCGCCAAGCGACACGGCAAGCAGCGCAAGCCGGACGTTGTCCATCAGGCGCCGCCCTGCCTCGAAGCCGCCTTTCAACTCGAAGCTGATCATCGAGCCGAACCCGCTCATCTGCCGCTTGACCAGTTCGTGCTGCGGGTGCGACTCGAGGCCCACGTAGCGCACCCAGGCCACCTTGGGGTGTGCCTCGAGCCAGCGCGCCACCTGCATCGCGTTCCGCTGGGCGCGCTCGATCCTGAGCGACAGCGTCTTGATCCCCCGCGACACGAGGAAGGCCTGGTGCGGGTCCATGTTGCAGCCGGTGGCAATCATCAGCGCCCGCAGCCGACCGCAGAGCGCCTCGTCGCGCGCCACCACGATGCCGCCGACCACGTCGGCGTGGCCGTTCAGGAACTTCGTCACCGAGTGCAGCGAGATGTCGGCGCCGAGCGTGAGCGGCTTCTGCAGGTACGGGCTCGCGAAGGTGTTGTCCACCACGAGCAGCGCACCCCGCTGGTGCGCGAGGTCGGCAAGCGCCTGGATATCGCTCACCAGCATCGCGGGGTTCGACGGTGACTCCACGTAGACCATCCGCGTGTTGGGCCGGATGGCCGCGCAGACCTTGCTGACGTCCGAGGTGTCGAGGTAGGTGGCCTCGACGCCGAAGCGGCTGAAGTGTTTCTCCACCAGCAGCCGCGACGGCCCGTACACCGAAGCCGTGCTCACCAGGTGCGCCCCCTGGCCGAGCAGCGTCATGTAGACCGTGTTGACCGCCCCCATTCCCGAGCTGGTCGCGACGGCGTCGGCCCCCTCCTCGAGCTCGGCCACCTGGCGCTCGAGGGCCCGGACCGTCGGGTTCCCCAACCGGGTGTAGATGTAGCCCTCAGCCCGTCCCGCGAAGCGGTCGGCGCCGTTCTGGGCGTTCTCGAAGGCGAAGGTCGAGGTCTGATAGATCGGCACGACGGCGCTGCCGTAGGGGTCGCGCGGGACGCCGGCGTGCACCATCTTCGTCTCGAACCCCATGCGCTTGGTTTCCATCACGGCTCCGGTATCAGTCGAAAGTTGACGGCTGGGAGGCTTGAGGACGCGAACGGCTGATCATACCCCGGAGGGGCGACGACACCCGGCTGGAGGACGACGGCACGGAATCGAGACGACGACCACCCGCCTGCGCCTTCGCAGCAAGGGGCGCCCCTGGGAACGCGCTTACGACGGCTCGGCCGGCAGCTCCTCGCCCGGATTCACGAACCGGTCCTGCTCGAGGCGGTACTGCTTGTCGTACAGCTGGCGGTAGCGCCCGTCGAGCGCCAGGAGTTCCGCGTGCGTCCCCCGCTCGACGATCTCGCCCCCCTCGAGAACGAGGATCTGGTCGGCGCTGCGAATGGTGGACAGCCGGTGCGCGATGACGAACGTCGTGCGGCCCTGCCGCAGCGAGCGCAGGCCGTCCTGGATGAGCGCCTCGCTCTCGGAGTCGAGGCTCGAGGTCGCCTCGTCGAGGACCAGGATCCGCGGGTTGGCGAGGATGGCGCGCGCGATCGCAATGCGCTGGCGCTGCCCTCCCGACAGCTTCACGCCACGCTCCCCCACCAGGGTGTCGTACCCTTCCGGGAACTCGCGGACGAAGGCGTCGCAGTGGGCGATCGCGGCCACGCGAAGCACCTCCTCGCGCGTGGCGCGAGGCCGCGCGTAGGCGATGTTCTCGGCAATCGTCCCGTCGAAGAGGAAGTTCTCCTGCAGGACGACGCCAAGGTGCGCCCGGTAATCGCGCAAGCGCACCGTGGCGAGGTCCACTCCGTCAACCAGCACGCGGCCCGCGGTCGGCCGGTTGAACGCCATCACCAGCGAGATCAGCGTGCTCTTCCCCGAGCCGCTCGACCCGACCAGCGCCGTGGTCGTGCCCGCCTCCGCCAGGAACGACACACCCCGCAGCACCGGCACCCCTGGCCGGTACTCGAACGCGACCCGGTCGAACTCCACCTCGCCCCGCAGGGCCGGGAGGGGACGGCGCGACGCATCCTGCACGTCCTCGCCGCGGATCGACCGGACCTCGCGAATTCGGTCGAGGCCCGCGAACGCCTCGGTGATCTGCGTGCCCACTGACGCGATTTGTACGAGAGGGGCCGCCACCAGGCCGGTGAAGAAGAGGTACATCACGAAGTCGCCGAGCGTCATCGTCCCTGCCAGGATCGACCGCCCGCCGACGATGATCATCAGGATGCCGATCGCGCCGACGACCACCGTCGAGAAGGCGGTGATGGCCGACACGCCGGTGATCGACCGGGCAACGTTGCGAAACAGCCGGTGCGCGCCGCGGGTGAACACCAGGTCCTCGCGCTTCTCGGCCACGTACGCCTTGACGATTCGCACGCCGCCGAGCGCCTCGCCCAGCCGGCCGGTCACCTCGGCGTTGATCTTGCCGCGCTCGCGGAACACCGGCCGCAGCCGCATGAAGGCAAGCGCCATCCCCGCCCCGAACACGAGCAGGATGACGAGCGTCAGCGAGGTCAGGCGCCAGTTCAAGTAGAAGAGGATGCCCACGCCGAGCGTGGCGGTCAGAAGGCCGCCCAGCAGGTTCACCAGGCCCGACCCCACCAGGTTCCGGATCCCCTCGGCGTCGGTCATGACACGCGAGATCAGCACGCCCGTCTTCGTCTGATCGAAGTACGAGACCGGCAGCCGCAGCACGTGCGCCTGCACGGCGCGCCGCATGTTGGTGATCGCCCGCTGGGCGGCCACGCCCAGCACCTGCGAGAGGGCGAAGGAGGTCGAGGCCTGCACGAGCGTCGCCACGCCTGCCGCCGCCGCCAGCGGCACCAGGAGACCCGCCTGCCGGCGGCCGATCACATCGTCGATCAGGAACTTCGAGGTGGCCGGCAGCACCAGCCCGGCCAGCCGGTTGACGAGCATCAGGACGAACCCGGCTGCCAGCCGGGCGCGGTGCGCCCAGATCAGCTCGCGGGCCTCGCGCCAGGCCGCGGGCAGCGACAAGGGCTTCTTCTCGGTGTCTGAGGGCATCCGTCCACTGTACGGGTGAACGGACCCCGAAGTCCACGCAGGGCGGTTCGCCAGCGGCGGGGCCGCAGGCAGGACGCCCGTGCGCCACGGGCTGGTGGCACGGCACCCGCCGCAGGGCTAGTAACCCTGCGCTGCGAATTGCGAAGTCCAGCGCGGTTCGTGGTTGACGTCCAGCGATCGATGCCGTACGGTGGAAGCACACGGACAGGCAGCCACTCCCGTCAGCCGCCGCGCGCCGGGCGCTTGTCTGCCCGGGCGTGCTCCCCGGAGGCTTCGTATGCTGCGCATCAACCGCGCCGTGTCGTCCGACGGCGTGATCTCCCTGGGTTTGTCCGGTCCCGCTCCCCGCCCCCGCCGCCTTGTCGTGATCCTCATACGCCCGTCGCGCTACGACGATGAGGGGTACGTGGTCCGGCATTTCCGCGGCGTGCTTCCCAGCAACACCCTGAGCTGCCTCAACAGTCTCACCGAGGACGCGGTCCGCAACGGCGCGCTGGGAGACATCGAGGTGCAGGTCGACGTCTTCGACGAGACCGTCACCCGGGTGGACCCGGTACGGCTGGGGCGGCGCTACCGGCGTCCGGATACGTCGGTCGTGGTGGGCCTGGTGGGCGTTCAGACGAACCAGTTCCCCCGCGCCCTCGATCTGGCCCGCCAGTTCCGGGTCGAGGGCTTCGCGGTGATGATCGGCGGCTTCCACGTGAGCGGCGCCATCGCGATGGCCCGCGGCACCATGCCGCCCGAGTGCCAGGAGGCGATCGACGCCGGGGCCACGCTGGTGCTGGGCGAGGTCGAGGACAAGTGGGCCGGCCTGCTGCGCGACGCGGCGGAGGGGCGTCTTCGCCCCGTGTACGACTTCCTCGCCGAGAAGCCCGACTTGCGTGACAAGCCGCTGCCTCGGGCGTCGAGGAAGACGCAGCGCAAGTTCACCATGCAGGCGGGCGGCACGATCGACGCCGGGCGCGGCTGCCCGTTCAGCTGCTCGTTCTGCACGATCATCAACGTGCAGGGGCGGAAGATGCGCTGCCGGAGCGCCGCGCAGGTGCTGGCGCAGATCCGGGCGAACTACACGCGCGAGGGCGGCGGGCCCGGCATCCGCCACTACTTCTTCACCGACGACAACTTCTCGCGCAACCCCGAGTGGGAGGCCATCTTCGACGGCCTGATCGAGCTGCGCGAGGTGCACGGCATCTCGGTGGACTTCATGATGCAGGTGGACGTCCTCGCGCCGCGCGTGCCGCGCTTCGTCGAGAAGGCCGCCCGCGCCGGCTGCGTGCAGGTGTTCATCGGCCTGGAGGCCATCCGCGGCGACAACCTGGAGGCCGGCGGCAAGCGCCAGAACAAGGCGGTGGACTACCGCGAGATGATTGCCGCCTGGCACCGGCAGGGGGTCGTTTGCCACGTCGGCTACATCATCGGCTTCCCGAACGACACCTACGAGCGGGTGATGGAGGACGTGCGGACGCTGCGCGACGAGCTGCTCGTGGACCAGGCGTCGTTCTTTATGCTCACGCCGCTCCCCGGCTCGGAGGACCACCGCCACGCCCTCGACGCCGGCGTCCCGATGGACCCCGACTACAACAACTTCGACTCGTTCCACGCCACCACGCCGCACCCCCGGATGACCGCCGACGAGTGGACGCGCGCCTACCGCGACGCCTGGAAAGTGTTCTACTCGTTCGACGCGATGCGGCGGACGCTGCTGCGCCAGAACCCTCACACGTATTGGGGGGTCCTGAAGAACCAGATCTGGTACCGCGCCTCCATGGCCGAGGGCGGGCACCCGATGATGACCGGCTTCTTCCGCCTCAAGGACCGGACGTCGCGGCGCGCCTCCTTCCCGCTCGAGACGCGCCGGGCGTTTGCCCGGCGCCGGGTACGCGAGATCGGCCACATCCTCCGAGAGTACGCCAGGCTGTACCTGGAGATGCAGGACCTCTGGCTGCGGACCCGGATTCGGCGCGACGACTACGCCTTCCTTGGCGATCTCCGGAAGCTGGCCGCCCGTTCCAAGCAGGACGCCAAGGTCAACTGGGCGCGCGTCCACCTGGCGGTGGCCGATCGCCTGGCGGCCTGGCGCGCCGCGCAGCCGACCTGGATGCTGCCCGAGCCGATGGTCGAACGCCTCGAGGCCGTGCTCCAGGCCGTCGGGACCCGCGCGGCAGCGGTGGGCACCTCGGTCGGCGAACGTGGCGACGCGGTGCGCCAGTCCGTGAGGGAGACGCGGCGCCGCCTCGGCCGGCGCGCGGTGGCCTACCAGGCGGCCCTTGCCGACCTGCGCCTGCTGCGCCTGCCCCCGCTGCGTCCGGACGGCTGGCTGCTGCAGGCGGCCAGCCGCCTGAACGTGCTGTCGATGCGCCACCTCGAGGCGCACCACTCGGTGCGCGAGTACTGGGAGCGCACCTGGTCGGCCGCGCTGCGCCTCCGCTTCTGGCGCCTCAACCCCTTCGCCGTCTCCTGGAACCTGGCCCGCGACACGCGCCAGGCGGTCGTGTTCCTGAGGGCGATGATCAAGGAGACGTACTGACACACGTCGTGCGGGGGGTGCAAGGGGTGCAGGGGGTGCAGGAGGTGCTGGTGCAGAGGGGCAGAGGGGGCAGGAGGTGCAGGGGGCCTGCCCGCCGTAGCCGCTCGGCGAAGGCGGGACTTCGTGACTTCGCGACTTCGCGACTTCGTGACTTCGTCGACTACTGAGTCTCAGACGTCCAGCTCTTCTGCCTCCTCCGCCCGCTCCATGATGAAGCGGAAGCGGGCCGAGGCGTCGCGCCCCATCAGCTCGTTGATCACCCGGTCGGTGACGATCTGGTCGGCGATCTCGACGCGCAGCAGCCGCCGCGTCTTCGGGTTCAGCGTCGTTTCCCAGAGCACCTTCGGCGACATCTCGCCCAGCCCCTTGAACCGCGTGATCTCCGGCTTGGCCTTCCCCGGGCCCGGCTTGCCGTGCTGCGCCAGGATCCGGTCGCGCGCCGCGTCGTTCAGAGCCCAGTACGTCTCCTTCCCGATGTCGATCCGGTAGAGCGGCGGCTGCGCCAAAAACACGTGCCCGCGGGCAATCAGCTGGGGCATGTGCCGGTAGATGAAGGTGAGCAGCAGCGTGGCGATGTGGTTGCCGTCCGAGTCGGCGTCGGCCAGGATGATCACGCGGCCATAGCGCAGCCGGCTCGCGTCGAACGTCTTGCCCAGGCCGCAGCCGAGCGCCGTCACCAG
>JARKSS010000383.1 GCA_029974175.1 Vicinamibacterales bacterium | reverse complement strand
GGATTGACGGGTGGTGACGCGAACGGTGTCGGGCATCGTGCCCGGGATTGTAGGGCTTCTAGGGGCTAGGGGCTAGGGGCTAGGGGCTAGGGGCTAGGGGCTAGGGGCTAGGGGCTGGGGGCTAAGGGCTAGGGGCTGGGGGCTAGGGGCTAGGGGCTGGGGGCTGGGGCGACCACAAGGGTCGCCCCGACGGCACGAGACCTGGACGCCGGCCGACAGGGAGCCTTGGGCTGTCACCCGGCCGACGCCGGCGCTACTGGAGGCCGGACGTGTTCGCGCGGAACATGCCTCGCGGCGCGGGCGCGGGCAGCGCGACGATGGTGGCGCCCACGACCTGGACCGTGTCGCCCACCGCGAGCGGCGGCGCCTCCTGGATCGCCTCGAAGTTCACCAGCGCCGACTCGTAGGCGAGCATCGTCTCGAGCAGGTTCACCTGCGCCTGCAGCAGGTCGCGCTGCGCCTGCGTCACCAGGAACGTGGTCGAGAGCCCGGCCTGGTAGCGGCGCTGCTCGGCGTTGAGCCGCTCCTCGGCAAGCCGCGCCCCGGCGCGGGCGGCGTCGATGCGCTCGGCGGTGCTGCGCACCTGGCGTCCCGCCCGCCGCACGGCCTCGGCCACGCGCAGCCGCAAGCTGGCGATGCGCTGCTCGGCCTGCTTGCGCTCGATCTCGGCGCGCACCCTCCCCGCTTCCTCGTAGCTCTGGCCCAGCGGGTAGTTCACGGTCAGGCCGACGCTCCACGCGGGGTAGTCGCTGCGGAACACCTGGCTGAGCGCCTCGCCGAGCCCGAGCGAGCGCCGGCCGACGATCGTGCCGGGGAAGCCGCCGCTGCGCAGGAACTGCGTGCCGGCCAGGCCGTTGCCGCGCCACGACGTTTCGAGCCGGACGTCGGGCAGCCGCTGGTTCCCGTAGAACTCCACCGTCGTCCTGGCGTTTTCGAGCTGGTGGCCCGCCCGGGCGATGTCGTACCGCTCGCCGAGCGCGCGGGCCACGGCGGCATCCACGTCGGGCTGCTCCCTGAGCGGCGTCGGCTGCTCGACCGCCTGCAGGTGCATCTGCCAGAACGAGGCGTCCGACGGGTCGGCGATCAGCAGCCGCAGCGCGTCCTCGGCGTCGCCCGCGGTGGCGTGGGCGCGAATCAGGTTCTCGCGGCGCTGCGCAACCTCGGCCTCGGCCTGCGTGAGGTCGAGCGGCGGCGTCTGCCCCGCGTCGACCCGGATCCTGGTCTGGCGGGCCAGCTCCTCGGCCAGTTCCAGCGAGCGCTGCGCCACAGAGATGTTCGCCTGCGTCGCCCTGAGGGTCCAGTACGCCTGCTTGACGGCCGCGACCGTTTGCGTCACCGACTCGCGGAAGCGAAGTTCCGAGCTCTCGAGGTTCCGCTTCGCGATCGCGTACTGGTAGCGCGCACGGTCCACGGAGCGGTCCCTGAGCAGCGGCTGCGAAAACGCGATCTGGAAGCCCGACTCGAGGCTGGGATCGAAATTGCTGATGGGGCTGTTGGTCGAGGTCCGGGCCATCTCCCACGACACCTGCCAGGTACCGGATCCCCACGGCAGCCGCTGGCGCACTCCAAAGCTGGAGAACAGGTCGTCCACGTCCACGCCGCTGTCGCCCGCGAGGAAGCTGGCCGGCGGCGTGGCGGTGCTCGAGCGCCCGACGCTGGCCGAGAACAGCGGGGTGAACGCGGTTCGGCTCTCGCCGACGCGCGCGGCGCCCGCCTGGGTGTCGAGCCGGACGATCGCAAGCTCGGGGTTGTGCTCGACGGCGCGGCGCACCGCCTCCTCGAGCGTGAGCGGCAGGATCCGCTCTGAGGGCTCGGGTTCGCGCACC
>JARKSS010000376.1 GCA_029974175.1 Vicinamibacterales bacterium | reverse complement strand
CGGCGAGCCGTCCGGCGCGGGCCTCGGCCGTCTCGGCGGGAGGCTCGGCGGGAGGCTCGGCGGCCGTGGCGGAGTCGGGACCCGGCCCCCGTGCCAGCACACCCTGCCACGCGGCGCAGGCCGCGACGGGGAGCTCGGTGCCTTGGGCGAGGATCGCGTCCTCGTCTTCCTTGGCGAGCTTTGCCGCGAGCGGGGCGGGCTCGTCGAGGATCTCGGAAACGATGCCGTACGCCTTCGCCTCGGCCGCGGTCATGGTCAGCTCGCGGCCTTCGCCGAAACCGGCCTCGATCACGTCCGACGGCACGCCCTTCGCCGCCAGCGCGGCGCGGATCGGCTCGTTGATCTGCGCGAGGAACTGCGCGGTGTCGCCGTGCGCGTCCTTGCCGCCGATGGTCACGCCCCACGCGCCGTGGAACAGCAGCAGGCTGTTGGCGTGCGCGCGGACGGGCACCCCGGCCTGGAGCGCGATGTTGGCAGCCATGGAGGCGGCGAACGCGCCGATGGTGACGGACTTCGGGCCCGCGTAGTCGCGGAAGGCGGCGAGGATCTCGTTGCCGGCGATCACGCTCCCGCCCTGGGAATTGATGTAGAGCTCCACCTCGTCGCCGGCTTCGGCGGCGGCCTTGAGCTGCGCGCGGACGCGGCTTTCGGGCGTGAAGATGCCCTTTTCGATGTAGCGCTCCATCCAGTCGCTGTCCCAGCTCGCGTCGAGGATCACGCCCCTCAGTTCGATGCGTTGCTTCTTCATGCTGCGTTCCCGTCTTGGGTTTCTGCGGTCTTCGAGGCCGGAGCCCCCGCCGCGGTTTCGAGGATCGAGAGCGGCAACCCGAGCGTGCGCGCGAGCGCCACCTCCTCGGCGAGCTGCTCAAAGTGTTCCCGCCAATGCGGCCCGATTTGTTCCCGGAAAAGG
This sequence comes from Vicinamibacterales bacterium, assembly GCA_029974175.1. Taxonomy (GTDB): domain Bacteria; phylum Acidobacteriota; class Vicinamibacteria; order Vicinamibacterales; family Fen-181; genus JARKSS01. The sequence goes on along the minus strand of JARKSS010000376.1, from coordinate 564 downwards.
GCAACGCCGTTCTTGAGCTTCTTGGCGAGCGCGCCTTGTTCCTTGTCCTCGTCGACCGATGGCATGGTCGGGTACTGCCACGCGACGAGCGCCTCCCAGCCGTCGGGCGGCGTGCCCGCGACCAGGCGCAGCCGGATCGCGCGGCGCAGCACGCGGATCGCGGCCCAGTCGGAAAAGCTGTCCTCAAGGAACTGCTGGAAGTCGGCGAAGGTCATCCACGTCATCACCATGTCGCCGCGAAACGCGGTATATGAGGTGTCCGCCTTGAGCCGCGCATAGGCGTGCGCGACGCCGTGGGCCGTACCGGAAATGTCCGTCACGTAGTCGAGGAACGGCGCAAGGTTGGGGTTCGGGTGTTTGGGGTCGGCGACCTCCACCTTGTCCTTGGCACCCAGATAGTCGACGTTGCCCCCCGTGTACCGCTCGAGCGCCTCGGCCTGCGCGGTCTCCTCCTCGGCGGCGGCCTGCGTCGTCTCGGCCTCGCTTCCGGCCGCGATCCCGTCGAATCCGCCCGGCAGGCCCTGCCCCTCGGGCTCGGCCTCGTAGACGGTGGCGTAGCGCGAC
>JARKSS010000373.1 GCA_029974175.1 Vicinamibacterales bacterium | reverse complement strand
CCAGGACCCATCCCGCATTCGCGGCCGCCCGCCGGTTCAGCCCCAACTCGACGAGACTGGTGGTGCCGTCGGCGTACTGCAGGATGAGCGAGACGCCCACCGCCGCAAGGATCGGGACCAGGGCCGCCAGGCCGACCACCGGGATGCGGCGCCACTCGCCGCGGGCGAGCAGCCGTACCGCGTAGCAGGCACCGACGGCGACGCCGACGATGAGCGATGCGAAGGAGCTGAAAAGGAACCCCACGCCAAGCAGCGTCCCCGCCAGGACCGCGACCCGCCCCCGGCCGGGCTGTCCGGCCGTGATGGCCACCAGCAACGCCGAGAGCCCGAGGACATAGCCGACGCCGTGGTGGGTCACCTGGTAGAGGAGGAGGCGGTGCAGGCCGTCCACGATCACGCTGTCGAAGAGCACGCGCGTCAGCCCATCCACGTTGGTGCTGAAGATGGCGTTGAGCGGACGCCCGGTCTGCCACCGGTGCCAGAGGTAGTAGGTGGCCTCGAGCGACACGAAGGCAAGTGCGAAGACACTGCCCACCGCCGCCGCCGAAGCACGCCTGGCGAAGTGACGGATGAAGCCGTAAAGAAACGCGGCGACGAACAGGCCGAGGCCGAACGCGTTGACCAGCAGCACCCGATCAACGGTGAACGCCGCTGGCGCCCAGCGATGCTCGGCCGCGCTGAGGAGGTGCGGCAGCCAGTAGTAGTTGAGCGCCTCGCCTCGCAGGTACATGTTCCGGGGCGGGACGTCTCCCTTGCTCACTTCCGCGACGACCGCCCTGGCCCAGACGAAATCGGCCGTGAAGTAAGCCTTGTAGGCAACCCCCTCGGGGATTTCCCGGCCGACCTGAGAGAAGGGCCGCCCCACGAGCACGGGCACCAGCGCCACCACCAGCAGCACCGCCGCCACGTCTCGCCGCCCGAGCGCCGGAGCGCCCAGGCGGACATCACCGCGCGGCACGAGACGCACACCCAGCCACACAAGGGCCGGCGCCAACAGCGGCACGATCGGGTGGCGCCAGCCGAGCGCCCACAACCCCAGCAGGACGACGTGACAAAGGCCGTACCCCCACAGCGGGCCGACCAACCACGCCATGTTCGAATCGGGGCCGTACCACCGCCGGCCCAGAACGACGCCGGGCAGGCAGTACCACGCGAGCGTGGCGAGCAGGGCGCTGGCGACCAGGAAGGGAGCGATGGAAAGGACGGCAACGGCGCAGGCCAAGACCAGGAAAGCTGCTACGAGCGCGATCACGAGCACCCCTTGACGTACGCGCGCGCCAACGACTCACCGCGGAAGTCGGGATTGCACTTTCGGGTCACGTCGTCACACCAGTTGCTGTTGCACAGCCACCAGCGGTACGGCTCGTAGACAGCGGTCAGCAGGCAGGTGGCAGGAGGAGTTGTTGACGGAGTGCCGTTCGGCAGCTCGTAGTCGGTGAACTGGCACGGGGCCCAGACGACCGCGCGCGTGCGCTCCTCGTTCAGTTCGACCCGCTCGACGTGAAAGCGGCCTTCGAGGATCCACCGCGTCGCCCGGTTCTCGACGATGTCTCCGTACTCCCACTGCTTCCCCTTGCAGTTGTCGCTGAAGTTGCGGACGCAGGTCTCGGCCGAAACCGCCGAGTTCGAAAAATCGGTCAGGAACTGCAAGGCCAGCTCCGTGACCTCGCGCACCGAGTTGTTCACGTGGACGGTCACCGTGGACGAGACCCTGTTCTCGCGCGGCTCCGTGCGCCCGCCGCCTGACGAAGCGCTGTACCGCTCCACGACCGTGAGCATGATCGTGGCGGCGGCGGGGGTCGCGGCGTCGACAGACGGCCGCCACGTTACCTGCGCTCCGGTCCCCGAAAAGGCGCCGGCCACGCTCGACACCCACTCGAAGGAGAGTTGCGCGGCGGGCGTCTCGGCATCGGTGACCTCCGCGGTCAGCGTCACGGTCTCGCCCGCCTCGACTCTGGGTGCGGCCGCGGTGAACGACACGATCTTCGGCGGATCGTTCTGGGCGGGTGGCGCGGGGCTGGGACTGGGGCTGGTGGGCCCACCGCACGACAGTGAGGCCGCCGCGGCAGCGCAGCAGCACGCGACCAACGCCAGGCTTCGCGTCATGGCCGCCGCCCCACGAACAACAGGGTCTGGAAAAGGTTCTTCCTCACCTTGAACAGCAGCTCGTCCTTCCCCACCGCCCGCATCAGCCCGTCGAGGCCCGGCAGGTTTGCGGGAAGCGCCGCCGCTGCGAGCACCGCCCGCAGCGGCCCGGTCGCCGCGCCGATGGCCCGGTTCATCGCGCTCACCGCCAGCCCCGCATCCTCGAGCAGCTGCCGCACCCGGCGCTCGGTGGTCACGAAGTTGTGCGTGTAGTCGATGTCCCAGAAGAACCAGCGTTCCTTGGTGTAGTCGGGAACCACGACAATGGCGACACCGCCGGGACGCAGCACCCGGACGACCTCCGACGCGAACGCCCGGGCCTCGGCGGCCCCGTTCATGTGCTCGAGCACCTGGTCGGCCCAGAGCACGTCGCAGCAGGCATCGCGGACAGGAAACGGCGGCGTCCAGGCCTGGACGATCGACAGCCCCTGGCGAGCCAGGCCCGGAGCCAGGGCGGGGCTCGGCTCGATTCCCACGTACCGCCACCCGGCCGCCACTGCCGCGGCGGCCAGCGTCCCCTGGCCTGGGCCGATCTCGAGGAAGTCGCCCGGGGGCGTGCGGTGCTGATGCAGGATCCCCAGGCGATGGGCCTCGATGCGCGAACGGCGGTGCGCGCCCGCGCTGGTGAGCCGCTTCCCGGCGAACGACCGGTAGAAGACCGGACCCTCTGCCATGTCAGCGGCGCGAGCTGGCCAGCTGCGGGGACGCCGGCTCGGCAGACAGCGTCTCCCGGACTTCCCGGATGACGTAGATCGGCTTGTCCTGCGACTCGTGGTAGGTGCGCGCCTGCATCTCGGCGAGCAGGCCGAGCGTGACCAGCTGCACGCCGGTGAAGATCAGGAGGATCCCGAGCAGCAGGAGCGGCCGGTCGCCGATGGATCGGTAGAGGAACAGCCGCTGCACGGCAAGCCACCCGGCAATCACCAGCCCGAGCGCTCCCATCGAGCCGCCGACGAGGCCGAAAATCTGAAGGGGTCGCGTCGAGTAGCTGAGGAGGAACTTCACGGTCAGCAGGTCGAGCACCACCCTGACGGTTCTCGAGATCCCGTAGTTGGAACGGCCGTGCAGCCGCGCCCGGTGGTTCACCACCACCTCGTCGATCCGCACCCCCATCTCGCTTGCGATCGCGGGGAGAAAGCGGTGCATCTCGCCGTACAGCTTCATCGGCTTGACGACCTCGGCCCGGAAGACCTTCAGCGAACAGCCGTAGTCGTGCAGCGCGACGCCGGTGGCCACCGAGATCAGCTTGTTCGCGATCATCGACGGCAGCCGCCGCGACAGGAACGGGTCTTTCCGGTCCTTCCTCCAGCCCGCGACAATGTCGAAGCCCTGCTCGAGGCGCTCGACCATGCGCGGGATGTCGGACGGATCGTTCTGCAGGTCGCCGTCGCTCGTCACGATATACCGGCCCCGGGCGAACGCGAACCCGGCGGCGAAGGCGGCCGTCTGCCCGAAATTGCGGCGGAAGCGAATGACCCGGACGCGGGGATCGGAGCTTTGCAGCGAGGCCAGCAGGGCGAAGCTGTCGTCGGTGCTGCCGTCCTCGACGAAAACCAACTCGAACGGGCGGAAGCCCTCGAGGGCCTTCACCAGCTCATCATAGAGCCGCGGGATGTTCTCGGCTTCGTTCTTGATCGGGATGACAACGGACAGTTCGGGCGTCATGCGAAAACGCTCGGATTATATCCCACCGGCGTCCTGGCGCCGCCAGCGGCGCCAGGCGACGTAGGCGAGCGTGGCGGCCAGCACGGCCGCCAGCGCCAATAGCCCGAGCGTCAGCGCGTGCTCCTTGATGTAGCCGATGGCCTCGTCGCCGAACCACAGGGCGAGTGCACCAATGATCGTGAAGCGCAGCAGCCGTCCGGCGGCGACCGCCAGGCCGAAACGAACCGCGCTGGCCCCCGACACCCCGGCCAGCACCACGAAGAGCTTGACCGGCGTGGGCGGCGGCAGCACCGCCGAGACGGCGACGATGCCCATCCCGTAGCGGCGGAACAGCGCCATCCCCCGCTCCACCCGGTGCGCCGCGAAGCGCTTCCGGAGGAAGGCCTCGCCCCCCTTTCGCGTGATCCAGAACAGGACCATCGTGCCGGCCAGCGACCCCAGCGTCGCCACGGTCACGTAGTACGCGACCGCGGACTCGTTGCGGGTGACCAACCAGACCAGCAGCAGGTCAACCGCCTCGGGCAGCGACAGGACCGAGCAGTCGAGGAAGGCGATGAGCAGCAGCCCCATCCCGCCCCAGGCGGCCACGGTGCTCTGGGCCCAGAAGGCGAGCCCCTTCATGCCCTTCGCTCCTGCCCCGGACGGTCCCGCCACCGAAGTACGCTAGAGTTGAGGACCATGTACGGTGCATCCCAGTGACGGACCACGCTCGCGGCGTTGCCGCGACAGAGCCCGGAATTATAGCTGACAGCCCCACCGACACCACCCGGAACCGCCGCGTCGCCGCCGCGGTGGCAGCCCTGGCGATGGTCGTGGGAGCCTTCGCGGTCTGGGTCTACGCGAACGCCGGCCTCACCCTCAGCCACTACGACGCCAAGGCGCACCTGGTCGTCGCCAGGCGGGTGCTCGACAGCCTCACGCCGGGATGGAAGCAGATCGGCGCCGTCTGGCTGCCCCTGCCCCACCTGCTGAACCTGCTTCCCGTCCAGGTGGACGCGTTCTATCGGACCGGCGCCTCGGCGGTGGCAATGTCGGTGCTCTCCTTCGCGCTCGCCGCGTGGGCCTGCGCCCACCTGGTGCTCCGCGCCACCGGGTCGGGGGCCGGTGCCGTGGCCGCCGGTGCGATCGTCGTCCTCAACCCGAACCTGCTGTACCTGCAGGCCACACCGATGACCGAGGCGCTCCTGCTGGGGCTGACATCGCTCGCGGTGCTGCTGGTAGTGCGCTGGGTGGACGATCCGACGGCCGGCCGCCGCCGCGCGGCCGGCGCTGCCATCGTCTTCGCCTGCCTGACCCGCTACGAGGCATGGCCGGTGACCGCGGCCGCTCTCGGCCTGGCGGGTCTCGCGTTCCTGCGGCGTGGCGTCGGGCTGCGCGAGACGCTGCGCCATGTTGCCGCCCTCACGGTCTACCCCGTGCTCACCGTGCTGGCCTTCCTGGTGCAGAGCAAGCTGACGATCGGGAAGTGGTTCGTGACCGGCGGGTTCTTCGTCGCCGACAACCCCGACCTCGGCCGCCCTTTCAGGGCGCTCGTCTCGGTGGCGTGGGGTGCGCGGGCGCTCGACGGGGGGGCGGTGATCGGAGCGGGGAGCGTGGGAGCGGCGGCCCTGATCGCGATCGCGCTCCGCCGGAAGGAACGCGCGTCAGTGCTGGTGCTGCTCGCGCTGTTCGCGACGGCCGCGCTGCCTTGGTACGCCTTCTTCGAGGGACACCCCTTCCGCATCCGGTACATGGTGCCGCTGCTGCCGGCGCTGGCCGTCGCCGCGGGGTCGCTCGTGGGCCTGGCGGCCGCTCGCTTCCAGTGGACGGCGGCCGCGATCCTCGTGGCGCTCGCCGTCCTGCAGGTGAGGCCCTTCGACCCGCGGGCGCCGATGGTGCTCGAGGCCCAGTGGGACCGGCCGAACTCGCTGGAGCGCCAGAAGGTGACGGCCTACCTCGTCCAACACCGGCGCGGCGAGAAGGTGCTCGTCAGCTTCGGTTCGCTGTCGCATTACGTGCAGGAGCTGTCGCACGCCGGCTTCGCGGTGCGCGACTTCATCCACGAGGGAAACAACGTGATCTGGAACGCCTCTCTCGAGCAGCCCTCCGCGCACGCGGGCTGGATCCTGATCGAGGAGCGCGCGGAAGGCGGTGACCAGCTGGCCGCGCGGGCGGCGAGCACGCCCTCGTTCCTGGAGCGCTTCGAGCGGGTAGCCGAAGGGGGCGGGGTGGCGCTGTACAGAAGAACCGGCGCGCCGTAGGAAAAGCGCGCCGGTCTCGTTCTCCATCCGGGCTGCGGAAGCGGTCAGAACTTCACCTGCACCACTCCCTGCCAGGTGATGCCGCCGAGGTCGATCCGGTCGCCGTTGAAGAACGTCGGGTCCAGTTCCCCGGCCGCGCGCTGGTAGCGCAGCTCGCCGCCAATCGAGAAGTTGTGCGTCAGGGGCAGCCGGATGCCGCCGAACACCAGCGGCCCGACCTCGGTGCCGTCAGCCTCGAACCGGTCGCGGAAGATGAAGCCCTCCTCGTCGATGAACTCGCCCGTCTCGGTGTAGCGCCACACGAACACCCCGACGCCCGCGCCGATGTAGGGCTCGACCCGCGCCTCGCGCCCGAGCGGCAGGAACCGGATCGTGGCCGAGAGGGGCACGATGCGCAGCTTGAAGTCCTGTTCGATCTCCGCGCCGCTCTCGTTTATCTGGTCGCGGTAAATGCTCGGGATCGACCGGCTGAAGTAACTCACGCCCACTCCCGCCTCGAGGTAGTCGCTCACCGGGATGAGCCACTCGCCCCCGACGCTGACGTTGCCAAGGTCGCCGAGATCGAAGATGTGGAATGGCAGGTTCGCGACGAGGGTGTCTCCGTCCACGCGGCTGTCCTCGCCGCGGGGCGAGAAGTAGCCGATGTTGAACTGGACGGACTGCTGCGCCGACGCGATCGCGGGCAGCAGCAGGAACAAGGCCAACAGCAGCGGCAGACGGACGGTGTGACGCGACATGACGGTACTCCTCGATGCTTGGGGGGCCTGTGGGGGCCTCTGTCCCCCCACCACAGCAGGAACGATGCCAGCCAAGACCGGCCGGATTCGCTCGAAATCTCGTTTGAGTGACAGCTGGAGAGGGCAGTTGCCGGCTGGCGGCGTCACTGCCCCGCCCGCCAGGCGTCGATCACCTCGAGCATGGGCTTGTGCAGGGCCGGGCCGCAGGCGAGGATGTGCCCGTGGCGGGTCTCGAACGGCGCCCCGTCGATGCCGGTGACCACACCGCCCGCTTCCTGGACGATCAAGGCGCCCGCCGCCATGTCCCATGGCCGGAGGTGCTGCTCCCAGAACCCGTCGAAGCGCCCGGCGGCCACGTAGCACAGGTCGAGGGCCGCCGACCCGAGGCGGCGGACTGCCTGGGCGGTGCGCAGGAAGGCGCCAAAGAGCGACACGAGCGGCCCGGCATCCTCGTGGACCTTGTACGAGAAGCCGGTGACCAGCAGCGCGTCGATCAGCCGATCGGTCGTGGTGACCGAGAGCGGGGTGCCGTTGAGGAAGGCGCCGCCCCCGCGCGTTGCCGTGAACAGCTCGCGCCGGCTGACGTCGTACACCGCCGCCACCTCGGCGCGGCCGTCGACTTCGAGCGCGAGTGACGCGCAGAAGATCGGGAGGCCGTGCGCGTAGGTGGTGGTCCCGTCCAGCGGGTCGAACACCCAGCAGTGGCGCGCGCGGACCGCCTCGACGCCGCCGAGCTCCTCGGCCACCACCTGGTGATCCGGGGACCGCTCGGCGATCATCGAACGGAACATCCGCTCGACGGCCAGGTCGGCCTCGGTGACGAGGTCGATGCGGCCTTTCTTCCTGACGTCGAGGTCGCCGCCGAGGTAGGACTGCTGGATCTCGCCCGCGCGGACGACGGCCTCAACGGCCGTGGCAAGGAACAAGGGGTCGGTCAGGCGGTGCCTCCCGCGTTGACGGCCGGAAAGCGCTTCACCATGCGGACTTCCATCCCGCCGTGCGCGCCCCGCCGAATCTGCACGTCGTCCATGAAGCTGCGCATGAAGAAGATGCCCCGGCCGCTGTCCTTCAGCAGGTTTTCAGGGGCGAGGGGGTCGGGCAGCGAGTCGGGGTCGAACCCCTCCCCCTGGTCCTTCACCAGGATGGCCAGTTCCCTCGGGTGCTTCGCCGGGCGGGTGGTGAACTCGATGAGGACGAGCTTGTCGGGATCGAAGTGATTCCCGTGCTTGATCGCGTTGACCACCGACTCGCGCACCGCCACGCTGACCCAGTGCTGCGCCTCCTCGTCGAACCCGACGACTCGTGCCAAGGCGTTGCTGACCGCCTCGGCCAAATCGATCATCTCGAAGATGCTGGGGAGCTCGAGGCGGACGGTGTGACCGGTATCGGGTATGGGCACGGCAGCGGCGTTGGCCCCGGACGGGTCGGCACAAAGTAACACAGGCGCGAGAAGAGGGTCCAGAGACATCGTGATGCTATAGTGCCATCCATGCCGTCGAACGATGTCCTGGTGCGGCCCGCCGCCCGCTTCGGGGGCCGGGTGCGCGCCCCGGGCGACAAGTCGATCAGCCACCGCTACGCGATGCTCGCCGCCGTGGCCGACGGAAGCTCGGTGCTCCACAACTTCGCGCCGGGCGCGGATGCCCGCGCGACAGTCGCCTGCCTCCGGGCCCTCGGCGTGGAGATCCGCGCCGACCTCCCGACACTCACTATTATCGGACGGGGTCCGGGCGGACTCTGTTCCCCGAAAAACCCGCTCGACGCCGCCAACTCGGGGACCACGGCCAGGTTGGTGGCCGGACTCCTCGCCGGTCTCCCCCTGACGGCGACCTTCATCGGCGACGCCTCGCTCTCGCGACGCCCGATGGAGCGCGTTGCGGCTCCCCTGCGCCGCATGGGGGCCCGCGTCTCGCTCGACGCCGGGCACCTGCCGATGCGGGTCGAGGGGGGCAGCCTCGAAGGCATCGACTACGAGCCCGCGGTGGCCAGCGCCCAGGTGAAGAGCGCCGTCCTGCTGGCCGGGCTGCACGCGCGTGGCCGGACGCGGGTGATCGAACCCGTCCCGACGCGCAACCACACCGGGCTGGCACTCCGCCTGTTCGGCGCCGCGGTCGAGCTGTCGGGCGGCACCACGGCGATCGAGGGCGGCGCGCGCCTTCACGCCGTCGAGGCCGACGTGCCCGGCGACCTGTCGTCGGCCACCTTCTGGATGGCGGCGGCGGCGGGCCTGCCCGGCGGCTCGGTTGAAATCGAGGGCGTCGGCCTGAACCCGACCCGCACGGCGATCCTGGACGTGCTGCGCCGGGCCGGCGCGGTGGTGGAGGTCGCGGCCGAACAAGGCCTGCGCGAGGGCGACGAGCCCCGCGGCCGCATCGTTGTGCGCCACGGCAGCCACCAGGCGTTCACCATTGCGCCCGGGGAAGTACCCGGGCTCATCGACGAGCTGCCGGCACTGGCGGCGCTGGCCACCTTCGGCGGCTCGATGTCGGTCAGCGGTGCCGGCGAGCTGCGCCACAAGGAGAGCGACCGGATTGCCGCACTCGTCCGAGGGCTGGCGGCCCTCGGGGCCGACGTGGACGAACGCACCGACGGCTTCGAGGTGTGCGGGGGACGCCGCCTGCACGGGGGCACCGCCGACGCCGCTGGCGATCACCGCCTGGCCATGGCCTTCGCGATCGCGGCGCTCGGGGCGGCGGGCCCGAGCGTGATCCAGGGTGCCGATGCGGTGGACGTTTCCTATCCCGGCTTCTTCGAGACACTGACGGCGTTGAGCTCATGAGTGACGCGATGCCCGTTCCGA
>JARKSS010000343.1 GCA_029974175.1 Vicinamibacterales bacterium | reverse complement strand
GATCCACGAGCTGCGCGTCGCCATCTTTGCCGGGGCGGCCGAGCTGCACGCCCTCATCATCTCCGGCCTCGACGAGGGCGAGGACGAGACCGAGGCCGTCCTCGACTTCATGAACGGCTGGGCCCGCGAGATCACCGGGTTCCACGAACGCACCCTGGCCGCGGCGCTGGCGGAGCAGTCGGGCGGGGGGCACTGACCGATGGCGGGCAGCAGCAGCATCGAATGGACGGATGCCACCTGGAACCCGATCACCGGCTGCACCCTCGTCTCCGAAGGCTGCCGCAACTGCTACGCCGCCCGCCTCGCCGCCACCCGGCTGAAAAACCACCCGAGCCGCGTCGGCCTCGCCCGCCTGAATGCCGCCGGCAACGCGAAATTCACCGGCGAGGTACGATTCAATGAACAGTGGCTCGAAGACCCGCTCCGATGGACCCGCCCGCGCATGATCTTCGTCTGCGCCCACGGCGACCTCTTCCACGAGGCCGTGCCCGACGAGTGGATCGACCTCGTGTTTCGGGTGATGGCGATCGCGCGAAGGCACACGTTCCAGGTGCTGACTAAGCGCCCCGCGCGAGCGGCGCAGTTTCTGACCGCCCCAGGACGAGAAGCGGCCATCCGATCGAAGGCGCTTGGATGGCCACTTCCGAATGTCTGGCTCGGCACCAGCGTCGAGGACCAGGCGACGGCCAATGCCCGCATCCCGCACCTGCTCGCGGCGCTGGCGGCCGTGCGGTTTCTTAGCGCCGAACCGCTGCTCGGGCCGCTCGACCTAGTACTGCGCGGCATGCGCGGCTGGGATGAGGACTGGACGCTAGACGCACTGACCGGCAAGGAATGGGCGAGCGCCCGCGACGACAGCGCAACGGATGCGAGCGGGCCGCACGTCGACTGGGTGATCGCTGGCGGCGAGAGCGGACCGCGAGCACGCCCGATGCATCCGGCGTGGGCCCGCTCGCTCCGCGACCAATGCGCGGCCGCTGCCGTTCCATTCTTTTTCAAGCAGTGGGGCGAATACACGGTCAGCGAGTTCGGCGCGACGGGAGGCGCGCGACCG
>JARKSS010000332.1 GCA_029974175.1 Vicinamibacterales bacterium | reverse complement strand
GTGCACGAGCTCCTCACGGCGATCGAGGCAGCCTTCCCGGCCTCGCCGCGGGCGCAGTGGCGGGTGTTCATGACGGGCTCGGGGGCGGCGCCGCTCTGCGCGCCGCTGGGGGCGAAGTTCGTCCAGGAGGTCAACTCGGTGACGCTGGCGGTGGAGACGCTCCACCCGGACGTCGGGAGCGTGATCGAGCTCGGCGGCCAGGACGCGAAGATCATCGTGTTCAAGGAAGACCCGGAGGCCGGGCGCAAGCAGAAGATCCCGTCGATGAACGACAAGTGCGCCGGCGGCACGGGCGCGGTCATCGACAAGATCAACGCGAAGCTGAAGATCCCGGCCGACGAGCTGGGCAACCAGGGCTACAGCGGGATCAAGCTGCACAAGGTGGCGGGCAAGTGCGGCGTCTTCGCCGAGACCGACATCAACGGGCTCCAGAAGGAAGGCACGCCGTCAGACGAGCTGATGGCTTCCCTCTTCGAGGCGATCGTCCTGCAGAACCTGACGGTGCTGACGCGCGGCCACACCCTGCGGCCGCACGTGCTGCTGCTCGGCGGCCCGAACACGTTCATCCGGGGGATGCGCGAGGCGTGGCAGGAGAACATCCCGAAGATGTGGCGCGAGCGCGGGGTCGAGATCCCGCCCGGCGAGACGCCGGAGACGCTGATCAAGACCCCGGCCAACGGCGTGTACTTCGCGGCGCTGGGCGCGATCGAGTTCGGCAGGACGGAGGACGAGGAGGTGGGCCGCTACCGGGGGACGCGCCACCTGGAGCACTACATCACCGCCGGCCGCGCCGAGCAGAAGGCGGCGGTCGGGGCCGCGGGCCTGAGCGCGTCGCCCGAGGAGCTGGCTCGCTTCAAGGAGCAGTACAAGCCCGCCCCCTTCACGCCGACAACCTTCGCGGCCGGGCAGGCGGTGCGCGGCTTCGTGGGCGTGGACGGCGGGTCGACCTCCACCAAGGCGGTCCTGATGTCGGACGAGGGCGAGGTGCTGTGCAAGGTCTACCAGCTCTCGAAGGGCAACCCGATCCAGGACACCGTCGACATGTTCGAGGGGCTGCGCGAGCAGGTCGAGGGGCAGGGCGCGGAGCTGGAAGTGCTGGGCGTCGGCACCACCGGCTACGCGAAGGACATCCTCCGGGACGTGCTCCACGCCGACGCGGCGATCGTCGAAACGGTCGCGCACACCGAGTCCGCGCTGAAGTACTACGGCGACCCGCACGTCATCGTCGACGTGGGGGGCCAGGACATCAAGCTGATCGTCCTCAAGGACGGCCGCGTCAAGGACTTCAAGCTCAACACGCAGTGCTCGGCGGGCAACGGCTACTTCCTGCAGTCCACGGCCGAGAGCTTCGGCGTTCCCGTGCGCGAGTTCGCCGACAAGGCCTTCGAGGCGAAGGCGATGCCCGTCTTCGGCTACGGCTGCGCCGTCTTCATGCAGTCGGACATCGTCAACTTCCAGCGGCAGGGGTGGGCGCCCGAGGAGATCCTGGCGGGGCTGGCGGCCGTTCTGCCGAAGAACATCTTCCTTTACGTGGCGAGCATCCCGAACCTGGCGAAGCTCGGGACGCGGTTCGTCCTGCAGGGAGGCACGCAGCACAACCTGGCGGCCGTGAAGGCGCAGGTGGACTTCATCCGGTCGAACTTCCGCGGCGCCGACGCTGAGCCCGAGATCATCGTGCACCAGCACTGCGGCGAGTCGGGGGCGATCGGGGCGGCCGTCGAGGCGTTGCGCCTGTGGAGGGGCGGCCGCCGCACGACGTTCATCGGCCTGGAGGCGGTCCGCAAGATCAGCTACCGGTCGACGCGCAACGAGTCGACGCGGTGCAACTTCTGCAAGAACAACTGCCTGCGGACCTTCATCGACATCAAGATGGCGGGGCGGGCGGCGCCTGCCCCCGAGCAGATGGAACGCGTGAAGGCCGAGGCCGCGGCGGCTGCCCCGCAGGCGAAGGCGTCGCCGGCCAGGTTCGTCTCCAAGGTGCCGAAGGCGGCCGACGAGCAGCGCCTGATCATCGCCACCTGCGAGAAGGGGACGGTCGAGGACGTGAACGAGATGCGGGGGATCAAGGCGAACCTCGACGCGGTGCGCAAGGCGAACCCCAACTTCGTGGAGATCGCCTCGAAGGAGGCGTTCCGGCCGCGCGGCCCGGCCCGGGTGGCCGACCCGGTTCCGGCGCGCGCCTGGACGACCGCGGGAAGGGCCCGGATCGCGGCCATGAAGGGGCGGGCCTCGCTGCGCATCGGGATGCCCCGCGTGCTCAACATGTACGTCTACGCCCCGTTCTTCAACGCGTACTTCGAGAGCCTGGGCGTCGAGGGCACCAACCTGGTTTACTCCGACTACACGACCCCGGAGCTGTATCGCGAGGGGTCGAGCCGCGGCGCGATCGACCCGTGCTTCCCGGCGAAGATCGGCATCGCCCACGTGCACAACCTGCTGTTCGTCAAGCACGCGAAGAAGCCGTTGAACTACGTCTTCTTCCCGATGGTGGACGTGCTGCACACGCCGCTCACGCACCTGCAGGGCGCCAACGCGTGCCCGACGGTGACGGTCACGCCCGAAACCGTGAAGGCGGCCTTCACGAAGGAGTCGGACCTCTTCCGGGAGCACGGCGTCGAGTACCTGAACCCGCTGGTGAACTTCGGAGACCGCGAGCTGCTGGCCCGGCAGATGTTCGATACGCTGCGGGTGGTGCTCGGCCTGTCCGAGGAAGAGAACGGGCGGGCGGTGGAGGTGGGCTTCCAGGAGCTGGAGGCCTGCGAGCGCGATCTGCGGCGGCGGGCGCGCGCGGTGCTCGACCAGCTGCGGAGAGAGAACCGGCTCGGCATCGTGCTGCTGGCCCGCCCCTACCACCACGACCCGGGGCTGAACCACGAGATCCTGGACGAGTTCACCAAGCTGGGCTACCCGGTGTTCTCGCAGAGCACGCTGCCGCTGGACGATGATCTGCTCGAGGAGCTGTTCGGCGACGAGGTCCGCGCCGGCGTCGTCCGCGACCCGCTCGAGATCCAGGACGTGTGGAAGAACAGCTACTCGGCGAGCACGAACCACAAGGTCTGGGCCGCGAAGTTCACCGCGCGCCACCCGAATCTGGTCGCGCTGGAGCTGTCGAACTTCAAGTGCGGCCACGACGCCCCGATCTACACGGTGATCGAGTCAATCATCGAGAAGTCGGGCACCCCCTACTTCTCGTTCAAGGACGTGGACGAGAACAAGCCCACGGGCTCGATCAGGCTTCGCGTCGAGACCATCCACTATTTCCTCAAGCGCTACGCGGAGGACATGAACAGGAAGCGGGATGCGGGCAAGGCCATCGACGAACAGGTGGCCGCGTTCGAACGGCAGCTGCGCCGCCAGATGCTCCTGGACGAGGAGCTCGCGGACATCGCCGCCAGGCAGCCTGAGTTCCCCGCGGGCCGCCGCCTGCTGCCCGTGCTGCCGCTCGGGCAGGGCGGCTCCTCGCCGGGGCGCGAGCTGCACTCGTAGCGTCACGAGGGTGCCATCTTTCACCTTTCTGGCACGGCCCCCCGGCTCTGGCAATCTTCACGTTTTCGGTACGGCCCCCTGGGCGGTGGATCCATCATGGAGCCCGTCCGGTGGCCCCCCGATCGAGGAGTTGCCCGAATGAGGTCCCGCACGCGCATCGGCAGCCGGTTAGGGGCGGTGGCGATCGTGTTCCTCCTGGCCGCGTTCGCGGAGGTTCGCCCGCCGGCCCGCGCCCAGTCGTTCGACAGGTACTTCCCCGCCAAGGACCTGACGACAGTCGGCGTCTACTACTACCCCGAGCACTGGGATCCAGCCCAGTGGGAGCGCGACTTCCGGAACATGGCGGCGATGGGGTTCGAGTTCACCCACTTCGCGGAGTTCGCGTGGGCCCAGCTCGAGCCCGAGGAAGGACGCTACGACTTCCGGTGGCTCGATCGATCCGTGGAGCTGGCGGCGGAGCACAAGCTCGGGGTCGTCCTGTGCACGTCCACCGCCACGCCCCCGGTGTGGCTGGTGCGGAAGTACCCCGAGGTGCTGGCCACCGCCGAGGACGGCTCGCGGATGGACCACGGATCGCGGCAGCACGCCAGCTTCTCGAGCACGTTCTACCGTGAATACTCGTCGAAGCTGATCGAGCAGCTTGCACGGCGGTACGGCGGCGACGAACGGGTGATCGGGTGGCAGCTCGACAACGAGCCGAGGCGATTCCTCGACTACGGGAAGGACGCGCCGGCAAGGTTTCGCGCGTGGCTCGAGAAGAAGTACGGAACGATCGACGCGCTGAACGCGGCCTGGGGCACCGCCTTCTGGAGCGGCACCTACACCAGCTTCTCTCAGATCAACCTTCCGCTCCACCGCCAGTGGGGCATGAACCTGCACCAGCGCTTGGACCACTACCGCTTCGCAGACGAGGAAACCGCCACGTTCCTCGACGAGCAGGCAAGGGTCATCCGGAAGCACGTCAAGGGGCGGCAGTGGATCACCTCGAACTACATCCCGATGTACGACGTCGGCTACGTCGGCGCCAGCCGCGAGCTCGACTTCGACTCGTACACCCGCTACATGGTGTACGGCGCGGACCGCGGGCTCGGCCCGCGAGGCTACCGTGTCGGGGAGTACACGCGCATCGCGATGGCCAACGACTTCTTCCGGCCGCTGAAGGGGATGTACGGGGTGATGGAGTTGCAGCCGGGGCAGGTGAACTGGGGTGCCATCAACCCACAGCCCCTTCCGGGCGCGGTGCGGC
Source organism: Vicinamibacterales bacterium (assembly GCA_029974175.1). Lineage (GTDB taxonomy): Bacteria > Acidobacteriota > Vicinamibacteria > Vicinamibacterales > Fen-181 > JARKSS01. The sequence continues at coordinate 1,816 of JARKSS010000332.1, read as the reverse complement.
TGTGGCTCTGGCACGTGTTCTCTGGAGGCAGCAAGTTCACCTGCACCTATCGATACCGGGCGCCGCTGTACGGCTACGAGGCCTACCACGCCGGAATCGTCGGGACCGACGGCGTGACACCGACCGCCGGCGGCCGTGAGTACGCGCAGTTCATCGCCGACATCCGGCGGCTGCGCGAGAAGGCCGACGCCGGGGCTCCCGTTCCCGCTGCCTACGCCAGGCGCGCCACCGGCATCCTGCTCGACGCCGACAGCATCCAGGCGATCGGCCTGAACAGGCAGACCACCGAGTGGAACACCGAGTCGCACGTGCTGAAGTACTACCGTGCCCTGAAGTCGTTCGGGGCGCCGGTGGACTTCGTTCGCCGGGGAGCGGATCTTGCCCGGTATCCCGTTCTCGTGGTCCCCGCTCACCAGATGATCGACGAGGAACTGATCGCCGCGCTGACCCGCTACGCCGAGCAGGGGGGCATGCTGCTGCTGACGTGCCGGACGGGCCTCCACGACCGGCGCGGGCACCTGTGGGAGGCGAAGTTCTATGAGCCGATGTGGAAGCTGGTCGGCGCCGAGATCGAGTCGTACGACCTGCCGATGCCCCACGCACCCAACACGGTGCGCTTCGGCTCCGAGGACTTCGAGTGGAGTAGCTGGGGCGACCTTCTGAAACCCCGGCCCGGCACCGCAACGTGGGCGACGCACCAGGGCGACTTCTACGCGGGCACCCCCGCGGTGGTCTCACGGAAGCTGGGCAAGGGAACGGTGACCTGGGTTGGCGTGGACACGCGTTCGGGTCAACTCGAGAAGCAGGTGCTGGCCAGGCTCTTCGCGGAACGAGGAATCGCGGTCGAAGGCTATCCCGAGGGCGTCCTCGTCGAGTACCGCGACGGCCTCGGCATCGCCCTGAACTACTCCGACAAGGACTTCGTGATGCCCCTCCCGGCCGGCACGGAGATCCTGGTCGGTGACACGACGCTCGAAACCGCCAGCGTGCTCGTCTGGAAAACGCCCCGCGGTTGATTGCGGGGCCGTACCAGAAACGTGACGGTCTTCACGCTTCGGGGGCCGTACCAGAAACGTGAAGGCGTTCACGCTTTTGGTACGGCCCTCAGGACGTGACGATCTTCACGCTTTCGGTACGGCTCTACCGGTACTTGGCCAGGTTGTAGCGATCGGCGAGCGCCCGCCGCTCCGCGTCGGGAAGTGCCTGCATATAGGACTTGAACCCCGGGCACCACCCGGCGTGCCAGCGCCACAGCCGGGCCAACAACGACGTCGGCTTCCGGTCGGCCTTCTCCCGGATCTTGCACGTCGCGCACCCTGCTTCGGCCATGTCGCACCTCCTTCGGTGCTTCCGCGCGTCTGCCGGATCCCGATCGCAACCGCAAGCCAGGGAGGGGCGACCACAAGGGTCGCCCTACGCCCCGACTCTCACACAACCCGGTGGGGCGGGCCGCAAACCGGTGGGGCAGGCCGCTCCCGGCAGTCGCTCAATGCCCGATCGCCGCGTCGAGCGCGAGGTACCGGTCGCGGTGCGCCTCGGGCTCGGCCTGCGACTTCACGTCGATCCGCATCCGCTGGTAGTTGGTCTCCGGCCGATAGGCGGGCCACTCCGGCAGTCCCGGACCGTTCGGGTTGCCCGTCTTGATGAAGTTCACGAAGTAGGCCTGCATGGTCTTCGAGACCTCGTGGTCGGCCGGCTCCCAGGCGTAGCGCGTGTCGAGCTCGAGGTTGCCCATGGCGTACTGGATCTCCGCCGAGTGCGCGGCGCCCCGCGGCGGGCGCGGGCCGGCGCTCCCGGGCGCATCGCCGCGGGCCGC
>JARKSS010000329.1 GCA_029974175.1 Vicinamibacterales bacterium | reverse complement strand
AGGTCGCGGTGATGCAGCGGCACCCGGCCTACGCCTTCGAGCTGCTGTCACCGATCGAGTACCTGCGCCCCGCACTCGACATCCCGTACGCCCACCACGAACGCTGGGACGGCACGGGCTACCCGCGCGGGCTGAAAGGCGAAGGCATCCCGCTTGCCGCCCGCCTGTTCGCGGTGGTGGACGTGTGGGACGCGCTGCGCAGCCCCCGCCCCTACCACGCAGGCGCATCCGAGGAGATCGCCCGCGAGCAGCTGCGGCAGCTGGCGGGCACCCACCTGGACCCCGCCGCCGTGGAGCTGTTCCTGCGGATGCTCGAGATGGGAGACGAGGGCCGGCGGCGGCCGTAGGGTGGTGAGCCTGGCCCGTCTCCCGCAGCGCCGCGCTTTCACGCCGCCCGGTCGTCGCTACTTCGCCTGGACCCGCACGCGATCGAGCGCGGTCAGCCGCCCCCCCGCAAGCCTGTGAACCCGGTCGGCCAGCGCGGCGAACTGCAGCCGGTGAGTGACGAGCAGGATGGCCGGCCGGTTCGGCCGCCCGAGGATCGCCTCGAGGATGGCCCGGGCAGTCACGTCGTCCAGGTGGTTGGTCGGCTCGTCCAGGATCAGCAGCCGGGGCTGGCGGACCAGCGCGCGCGCGATCGCGAGCCGCTGCCGCTGTCCCCACGACAACCGCAGGCCGTCGGTGCCGATGCGGGTGTCGAGGCCCGCGGGCAGCTCGCACAGGAACTGGTCCGCCGTTGCGATCCGGCAGCTTTCCTCGACTATCGCCTTCGTCGCCGACGGCGCTCCGTAGGTGAGGTTCTCGAGGATCGAGCCGTCGAAGAACCACGTCTCCTGCAGGACGACCCCGACGGAGCGCCGCCAGGCCCCGATGTCGAGCATGTCGAGCGGGACATCCCCCACGCGGATCGTCCCGGCCGTGGGAGCGGCCAGCCCGAGCAGTTGCCGGACGAGCGTGGTCTTGCCCGCGCCGTTCGGGCCGGTGAGGGCGATGAACTCGCCGGGCTCGATTCTGAGCGAGACGTCCTGGAAAAGGATCTTCCGGCCGTACCGGCATTCGAGGTCATCGAGCACGATGGCGGCGCCTTCGGGCGGCGGCACGCCCCCGGTGGGGACGCTCTCGGCCGCCTCGAGCAGCGCGGCAACCCGCCGCCAGGCGCGCCAGCCTTCCTGCACCTGCGGCGCCATCTGGCCGAGCATGAAGAGCGGCGCGCGCAGCAGGGCGATCGTGGACATCACGGCGAGCATGGCCGGGACCGACATCGACCCGCGCTGGACGAGCAGGCCGGCCAGCAGCAGCAGCGAGCCGAAGACCACGGCCGCCGTCGCACGTCCGAGGAGCGTGGCGATGGCCGCCGTCCGCGCGGCGGCCTCGCCGGCGCGCCGGGCCACCCGCGCCTCGGCGGCCCGGGTGGCGGCCTCGTCCGTCTCGGCGGCGTGCGACCGGGTCACCAGGAAGCCCGCGAGCATCGACCAGGCGCCCCGGCTGAACTCGCCGAACGCCCGGTGCGACTCGTCCAGCCGCTTGCGCACCGTCCGCCGCATCACGCGCTCGACGCTGGCCACCGAGGCCGCCGCCACCAGCGTCACGAGGCCGAAGCCGGGGTGCGCGAGGCCGAGCGCCACCGAGAGCCCCGCGATCAGCAGCAGCGACGGCAGCACGTGCCCCGTGGCGGCCGACAGCATCGCGTCGATCCGCTCGGTGTCATGCACGTAGACGTCGTGAACCGAGGGCGACTGCGGCTCGACCAGGTCGGCCGGCAGTCGGGTGATCGCCGAGGCGAGTTCCGCACGGAGGCGCTCGGTTCCCGGCTTGGTCACCCGCAGCGCCGCCAGCTTGACGAGCGTGGCCATGCCCTCGCTCGCGAGCAGCAGGGCAACGAGCCAGCCGACCGCGGCAGCCAGCGCGAGGGCCGTGCCGCCGCCCACCCCGATCTCGAACGCGCGCTTGACGAGAAACGGCGCGGGCGCCACCAGCAGCGCCTGCACCGCGGAGGCCACGGCCAGGTTCCCGAGCGAAGCTGGCCGGATGCCCATTGCGGCGAGCAGCTGGCGCGCCGATCGGATCCGCCGCACGGAGCGTCGCTTCGCAGGGTGGCTCACGCCGGCCGCTCCCACCGGGGGAACGCGAGGTACCGGCACTGCTCCGGGTGAGCCGCGACGTATGCCTGGATCAGGGGAGTCAGGGCGGCGCGGCAGACCTCGGCATCGTTGGCTGGATCTCCCTCCGGAACGGGGAGGGGAGGGTGGACGACGATCACCCGGCGTCCGCCCTCGCGGTACGAGAGCACGGGATGAACCGGCGCCCGCGTGAACCGCCGGAGCATGAGCCATCCGACGCGAACCACCAGGTCGCGGCCTGGCACCTCGATGCGAAAGGCCTCGCGGCCGAACGGTCCGTCGGCGGTCAGGTACACGAACGCCCCTTCCTTGAGCAGCAGGCGAATCCGGTGCAGTCCTTGCGCGCGCCCGAGCGGGATCCCGCCGGGCAGCCTCACCGCGGCACCTGCCTGGCGAGCTGCCGCCCACCGGGCATCGTCGGCCACGTCCTGCAGCCGTCCTGCCGATCGCACCGGGTGTCCGAACGCCTGCAGGACATGGGCGGTTCGAGGGGGACCGAGGTGGAACCCGAGCAGGATCCGGCCCCCTTCGCCGGCACGGAGATGATCGGCGCCTTCGATCACGACCTCCTGCCGCAGGTCGGCGAGGTCATCGACGCCAAGCATCATCTCCTCGGCGACGAAGCGGCCATGATTCGCGAGGAGGGCGAAAGCCAGCCGCCACCGCGCCACGCCTCGCCTTCCCAGGGCAGCCGCCCACTCGGAGGCCAGGAGGAACCGGCGGCGGCGGCAAAGACCGTCGGCAATCGCAAGGCCGGCGAGCGTACCGGCAGCCAGCGGGCGCGGCACCCGCCGCAGGACGGGCGTCAGCGGCCGCAGGACCCGGGGACCGCGAAACATTCCCGGCTCGAAGGCACCCGGTGCGGCGGCCGCGGGCGTTCCGCTCATGGCACCCGTTCGGCCTTCGCCAGCTTCGTCTGAACGAGATGCGCCAGTGAGCCCAGCGTCTCGAGGCCGCCCGAGTCGATCTCGTTCGCCTCGTCGAAGACGACGCCGAACGCTTCCTCGCACGCCACGAGCACCTCGACCAGCTCGACCGAATCCAGCCACGACCCGTCGCCGAGAGGCGTGGCCGGCCCCACGTCCCGGGGCGTCCGTTCCCGGCCCGCGATCTGCTCGATGATCTCGCGCACCTTGGTCACGATCTCCGGGTGAACGCTCACGTGTCCGACCTTTCCCGCAGCGCCCTGGCGCAGGCCATGCGATCCGGCTTGCCGTTCGCGAGACGCGGCATCGCGGACACGACCGTGAGCCGGCGCGGTCGCGCCCACGGAGGGAGTTCGTCCGTGACCCGCGCGCGAAGGCCGTCGGGCGAGACGTCCCCGCCGCACTCCACCATGGCGCCGAACGACAACCCTACCTCGCTCTCCAGCGCGACGACGACGGCCTCGGTCACACCGTGAATCTCCCGGAGGAGCTGCGCCACGGCGGCCATGTTGACCAGGCGCCCCTCGCGCGTGCGAATGCAATCGTCGAGGCGGCCGGCCAGCCGCAGCCGCCCGTCCGCATCGAGGGAGCCGACGTCCGGCGTCGGCCACCAGTCGTCCAGCTGTGGGTGTTCCCCTGGTCGATCGGGAAACCCGTACCCGGCCATGCGCCACGGGGTGCGCACCCAGATCCGTCCGACCTGGCCAGGTACCTGGGGGGTGTCAGGATCGTCGCCCACGCGCAGCGCAACGTTGGCGATTGGGGTACCCACCGTATCGGGCCGCACCTCATCGTCGGGGGCACAGTCCACCGTCAGGCAGCCGGTTTCCGTTGACGAGTACGTCTGGCGAATGGGCACCCCGAACCGGTTGAGGAAGGCGTTGAACACCTCGCGCGCGATGGGCGTGGACAACAGGCACACCCGGGGCACTACCGCCGGCCCGGTGAGGACGCATCGCCCCAGCAGGCTGGCATAGTGCGCGGTCGCCCACCAGCAGGTGAACTCGGGCATACCCAGTGTGGCGAGGGCCGCTCGATGGTTGACCGGGTGGACCAGCCCGAGCGGTCCGCCCAGCACCATCGACGCGATGAGACAGGTGGCTCCGCGCGCGTGGGCGAGCGATCCGTTGAAGGCAATCCCGGCACCGGGTGCGACTCCCAGCGCATCGAGCCTGGCACCGGCGGCCCCTGCAATGGCCTCCATCGATCGGAAGACCGGCTTGGGTCTTCCGGTCGAGCCCGACGTGAAGAGAACCAGGCCGGGCGACCGGAGCGGCGTCACCGGAGGGTCGTCCGTTCGAGGCCCCTGCGCCGGAAGCACCGAAACCGGGCAGCCAAGCGTTGCCGCCTCGCTGGCGAGGTCTCGCAGTGACGGCGGCAGCAGCAGCGGGGTGCCCGCAGGCAGGGGCGCAAGCTTCGGCCAGCTCTCGGTCTCGGGCGCGAGCAGGATCAGCGGCACCGGCAGCGAGCTCAGGCCGGCGATGAGCGCCACCCCTTCGGGCGTCGTGGGTACTGCGGTTGCCACGAAGCGACTGCGCCCCCTGGCGAGCACCTCGAGCGCGTCGGCCTGCCAGCGTCGGGCCATGCCGTCGAGCTCGTCGGCCGTCCACCAGCGGCCGCCCGCGAAGACGTCGGGGATGCGCGCGCCGGCAAGCGTGGCCCTGGCGTTCATTCGTACACCGCCTGCAGCCGCGTGTAGAACATCGGGTCGGCCAACCCGTGCTCGGGGGGACCGATGCCCGAGGCTTTCCAGCCGCCAAACGGGAGCGACGCGTCCACGCCCGCGGTCGAATCGTCCAGCTTGAGGATGCCGGCCTGTGCCTCGCACAGGAAACGCTGCCGCAACTCGGGCGAGCCGCCGAAGAGCGCCGCCGCCAGGCCGTGGCGCACGGTGTTGCAGAGTGCGATCGCGTGCGTGAAGTCCGTAGCCCGCTGCACGACGATGAGCGGCGCCATCGATTCTTCCTGCACGAGCGGGTGTCGGGGGTCATCGCAGGCGGCGAGGATCGGGTGCGCGTAGGCCCCCGCCCTGATCCACGCTTCGTCCACGCGGCCGTCGAACAGGCGCTGCACGCGGGAGACCGCACCGCCCTGCGACCGGGCCCGGTCGATCGTGGCGACGAAGTCGTCGCGCTTCCGGCTGTCGAACAGGGGCCCGATGTCAGTGGCCGGGTCGAGGGGATCGCCCAAGGTCAGGCACCCGGCAGCGTTGCACAGCTCTCGCCACACGCGCTCGAAGCAGGCGGCTTCCACGACCACGCGCCGGGTGGCCGTGCAGCGCTGCCCGGCAAAGCCGAACCCTCCCCACGCAATGCGCGCGGCGGCACGCGGCAGGTCGGCGTCGCTCCAGACGATCGCGGCGTTGTTGCCGCGCAGTTCCGCCTGCAGCGGGATCATCCGGCGTGCGCACGCGGCCTGGACGTCCCGCCCCGCAAGATCCGACCCCGTGAACGTGACGGCATCGATGGTGGGTTCGGCCGCCAGTCTCAGCGCCGTCGTCCGGTCGCCCGTGACGACCTGCACGAGATCCGGCGGCGCGCCCGCGTCGGCGAGCAAGGCTAGGAGGCGCAGCGAGATGCTCGTGGCCGGCGGCGCCGGCTTCCAGACGACGGAGTTGCCGTACGCGAGAGCGGGCGCGATCTTCCCGACGGCAATGGCCACCGGGTTGTTCCAGGGAGAGATAAGGCCGACGGCTCCGAGCGGCCGGCGGCGCACAATCCCGGCAGGCAACCGTTGCTCGAGCGGCAGCATCGCGGCATGGCGCAGCACATCCCGAACGCTTGCCGCCGCGCGGGCCGATTCCTCCCTGCCGTGCGACAGCGGCTTGCCGATTTCGAGCGCCATCTGGCGCGCAAGATCGGGCGCCGCCAGCTCGAGGCGATCCGCGAACCCTTCGAGCACGGTGGCGCGAGCCTCGAGGCTGGTGGCCTGCCACGTGCGCCAGGCTGCCTGCGCGCGCGACCCGGCTGCCGCCACTTCGTCTGCGCCCGCCACCGGCACCTCGAAGAGCACCGTGTCGGAATGCCGCGGCGAGCGATGGACCAAGACGGTTGCCGTCACGCCGTCCAGGTGGAGCAGCACCTCGTGGACGCGCTGGAGCCGCACGAGCCGGTCGGCCAGCCAGCGGCGGGTGCACGCTGCGTGCACAGGATCGTCGCTGGCCACGGCGTCATCGGCCAGCGTCACCTGCAGTCCCCGCTCGAGGCATCCCGTGACGACGGCGCGCACGCAGGTGTGCAGGTGCAGTCCCGCCACGATGACGTGATCGCAACCGGTGGAGGCCAGTGCGGCCTCGAGACCGGCGGGGCCAAACGCGTCGAACCCGCTCTTGTGAACGATCGTTTCGGAGCCGGTGGGCTGGAGCGGCGGCGGAGGCCGGTGACCGTCGGTGCCCTCCACGCAAATCCAGCGATTGGCGGCCTTCCAGTGAGGAAGCCTGCGGTCGTCGTCGTGCCGAACGGTCGTCCAGACGTGGACCACGGGCACCTGCCGCCGCCGGCACGCATCGAGCAGGGTTGCGGCGCGTGAAACCAGCGCGTCCGCGGCCGGCTGCAGGCCCGATGCCCGCAGGTAGTCGCGCTGGATGTCCACCAGGACGAGGGCTGGCCTCATGTTGCTGCCAGGGCCGCGGACTCGGCGATCCGTTTCGCCACCATCCCGGCCATCTCGCGGGTGCCCACCACGCGGCAGCCGGGCTCTGCGACGTCGGCCGTCCGCCAGCCGTCGCGCCAGACGTCCTCGACCGCCCCTTCGACGAGGGCCGCCGCTTCCGGCAGGTCGAAGGCCTCGTGCAGCAGCATCGCCAGCGAAAAGATCTGCCCGGCTGGGTTCGCCGTGTCGGTGCCGGCCAGGTCCTTGGCGCACCCGTGATTGGTCTGGAACACGCCGTGGCCGTACGGGTCGAAGTTGCCTGAGAACGTGATCCCGCGCGAGCCAACCAGCAGGCCGGCGAGGTCGGCTACCACGTCACCGAAGAGGTTCGGCGCCACGATCACGTCGAACCGCCGCGGATGCTGGATCAGTTCGTAGGCGAT
>JARKSS010000328.1 GCA_029974175.1 Vicinamibacterales bacterium | reverse complement strand
AGCAGCGCCTCGGCCTGCTGTTCAGCCCCTTCCTCGTCCTCCCAGAACGCCGCCGCCGCCTCCATCCGACGTTCGAGCGGGATGCGCTTCCAGAGCCGGCCGGGGGTTGCCGGCACGTCCTTCCTCGCGGGGGCCTCAGGTTGAAACGGATACGCCGTCATGATGTCTCCCGGTCTTCAGTCAACCCTTCATGGTAGCACGCGGCGCACGCGCACCGGTTGACTGGAGACGAGCGTTACGGCCGGGGAGACTCGGCCACCCAGGTCTCGACCTGCTCACGAAGGCGCGTGGCCAGCGCACGCGCCGCCTCGACGTCACCCGCCTCGGTGACCACGCGCATGACCGGCTCGGTGTTCGAGCCGCGCAGCAGGAACCACCCTTCTGGCAGGGTCACCTTCACACCGTCCCTGAGGTCCTGCGGGTACGCCTGGTATTCGCGGGCGGCCCGCCGCAGCACGTCCCGCAGGCGCTGCGAGGGAAACGGGAACTGCACCTTCACCATCTCGAGGGGCGGCAGGGCCGCGGCCAGCGCCGAGACGCGGCTCCCTGACGCCACCAGCCGGTGCAGGATGAGCGCCATGCCCACGAGGCTGTCGCGCGCGAAGTTGATCGCAGGGTAAATCACGCCACCGTTTCCTTCCCCCCCGATCACCGCGTGGTAGCGCTGCATCCCGGCAGTCACGTTCGCCTCGCCCACCGCGGTTCGATACGCGCGGCACCCGTACCGGGCGGCCACCTCTTCGACGGCGCCAGTCGTCGACAGGTTGACGACCACGGGTCCGGGCTTGCGCGAGAGCACGTGCTCGATGGCAAGCAGCAGCGTTCGCTCTTCCCCAATCGGCGTGCCCTCCTCCGAGACCACCGCCAGGCGATCGGCGTCCATGTCCTGCGCGAACCCGATGTCCGCGCCGTGGCGCCGGACCGCGTCGCAAAGCGCGTGCAGGTTCTCGGCGGTCGGCTCGGCAGGCCGCGGGAAGCTGCCGTCGGGGGTGACGTTGATCCCGACGACCTCGGCCCCCAAGCGCTCGAGCAGCCGGGGCCCGGCAATCGAGCCGGCGCCGTTGCACGAATCGATGACCACCTTCGGCCGGCGCCCGGCGGGCAGCGGCCCCACCGCCGCGAGCACCGCATCGAGGTGCAGGTCGATGGCGTCGGGCACCGTGTCCACGCCGCGAAGCCGGTGCGAACGCGCCTTCGTGTAGTCGCCCTGGTGGTAGATGTCGAGCAGTTCGCGCCCGCGGCCGCCGCTGAGGAACAGGGCGTCGGGACCGATGAACTTCAGCGCGTTCCACTCGGGCGGGTTGTGGCTGGCCGTGATGGCGATGCCGCCATGGGCGCGGAAGTGCCGCACCAGCAACTGCACCGTGGGCGTCGGGCAGACGCCGGCGTCCGAGATGCGGCAGCCGGTTGACAACAGGCCGGCCACGACGGCCTGGCGCACCATCTCGCCCGAGGTGCGCGTATCGCGCCCGACCACCACGCGGCCCGACCCGATGTAGGTACCGAACGCCTGCGAGAAGCGCGTCAGCAGGCCGGGAGTGAGCGAGTCGCCCACCACCCCGCGGACGCCCGAAATGCTGATCTTCAGTGTCGGTATGGCCGGCATCGTCCGTCTCTCCCGAGAAGCGAGGCCTGGAGGCGAAGGCAGAAGGCACGAGACAGGAAGGGCGCCCCGTCCCGGTCAGCGCCCCAGCCGATCGTGCGCCCAGTCCACCAGCTCGCTGGCGCGGGCCGCGTCGTGCGCCTCGACTATCAACCGCAGCATCGATTCCGTGTTGGAGGCGCGCACGTGGACCCAGCCGTCCGCGAAGCCGACCTTCACCCCGTCCAGCAGGTCGACCCGCCCTTCGGCCTCCTCCTGGACGGCGTCGCGGAAGTCCTGCAGCGCCCGGTAGATCAGGTTGGGCTCGACCGGCACGTGCTCCTTCACCATGACCGTCTGCGGCAGGGCGTCGGCCAGAGCCGAGAGCGGCCGGTCCGAGGCCGCAAGGTGTGACAGCAGCAGGCCGATGGTAGCCGCGCTGTCGTGGGTCGGCTGCACTCGCGGCACCGCGACACTGCCGTTGCCCTCGCCGCCGATGACGGCCCGGTGATCCAGCATCGCCTCGGAGATGAACGGCTGGCCAACCGGCGTGCGGATGACCGGGGCGCCGTACCGCTCGGCCACCAGCTCCACCGCCATGCTCGTGCACACGTTGGTGACGACCGGGCCGACGTGCTCCTGCAGCGCCAGGTCAACGGCCAGCGGAAGCGTCAGTTCCTCCGAGAGTGCGCGCCCCCTCTCGTCCACCAGGCTCAACCGCTCGCCGTCCCCATCGTGGACGAGGCCAAGGTCGGCCCGCCCCGCCTTGACGACCGCGCGCACCTGCGCGGCGTTTTCGGGCTTCGGCTCGGGCGTGTGCGCGAAGGGGCTTGCCGGATCGTCGTTGATCGCGAGCACCTCGCACCCCAGTTCCTCGAGCCAGCGCGGCGACAGCAGCGAGCACGGGCCGTTGCAGCAGTCCACCGCCACCCTGAAGCGCCGCGCCCGCACCCGCTCGATGTCGAACTGCGCGCGCAACACCTCGAGGTGGTGCCCGATGGCCTCGGCCTTCTCAACCCTCGTGGGGATCCCGCCCCACCCCACCTTGTCGAAGCGCCCCTGGTGGTAGACGTCGAGCAGTTCCTCTGCCTGCGAGGCCGCCAGGTAGATCCCGTCGTGGCGCACGAACTTGAGGGCGTTCCAGTGGGCGGGGTTGTGCCCGGCCGTTACCGACACGCCCCCAATGGCCCCGAGCCAGCCGACGGCGAGCTGCAGGCTGGGTGTCGGGCAGATGCCGAGATCGACCACCTCGTTGCCGGTTGCCAGGAGCCCCGCCGTGACGGCGGCAGCCACCATCGGCCCCGACGGGCGGGTGTCGCGGCATACCAGGACGCGTCCTCGTCCCAGGTAGCTTCCGAACGCCTGCGCGAAGCCGACGACCAGCTCGGGGGTGAACGTCTCGCCCACGACGCCACGCACCCCTCCAATCCCGATCTTCAGCGGTTTCATGGTGTCTCCAGCGGCAGCCGGAACGCGCCCGCCCCCGGGCGCGTGAGCAGGAACCGGGCGGCGGCTGCCGGCCCGGCGAATGCGGCACGGTAGGCGCGCTGCCAGTTGTCGGCGAAGGTGCCGGCCGCGGCGATTGGAACCAGCGCCCAGACACTGCCGCCAAACCCCGCCCCGAAGGCGGACGCGGCCACGGCACCGAGGTCGCGAGCCTTGTGCGCGAGGGCGATGGTCTCGGGCACCTGGTTGCCCAACAGGCGCTCGGCCAGCGCCTGCGATCGATCGACGAGGCGGCCGAAGTCGTCGAGCCGGCTCTCGTCCAGCGCCTGCGCCGCAGCGGGCACGATCTCCTCGCTCTCCTGGTAGAACTGTTCGAAGCGGTCGAGCAGCGCGCGGGCGTCAAACCCCTCCGGCGTGCTGGACGCGATCGCGCGGCGGATGGGCGACGGCCCCACCTCGGCCACGGCTCGTCCCAGGCAGGAATCGTTCCGCCCGGCGGCGCGGTTCCACGCCTCGAGCACCGCCCGGGCCGCCAGCGATGCCCGGTTGTACAAGGACATGGCGGCCCCGGTCTTCTCGGCGACGATCCCGCTCACGGCCACCACGAGCCCGTGGTCGGCCGGGAAGCGAACCTGCCTCTCATGACGCACCGGGCAGAACGAGTAGAGGCTCAGTTCACCCTCGCGCCCGCACAGGATTGCCGTGTGGTCCTCGCTCCCCCCGAAGGTTCCCACGCCCCGGTCGCCTTCGAGCGTCCCGAAGCTCTGGCCGTTTTCAATCGTTCCAAGGTACCCCGCCAGGTCTTCGGGTGATCGGATCTCGCGCCGGTAAGCCTCGAGACGCTCCAGCCCGTTCAGCTCGGCCAGCACCAGGTAGACGGCCACCATGAAGGCGCTCGAGCTGCTCATCCCCGAGGCGTGCGGCAGATTGCTCAGGAACGCCACGTCGGCGCCGGTGGACGCCTCGTGGAAGTTCCGCGCAACGCGCCGGACGACGGTTGCCGGGTAGCGGGCCCAGGCCTCCGCCTGCTCGGGCAGCGCGGGGTCGAGCGCCAGTTCCGCCCGGCGGCCGCCCTCGACGTCGAGGACGACAACCAGGCGGTCGCTCCGGGGCCGGGCGGCGACGACGAACCCCTGCTGCACCGCGGCGACCAGGCTGCGCCCGCCCGCGTAGTCGGTGTGCTTCCCGAGCACCTCGACGCGCCCTGGCACGAAGAACGCCGACGCCGGCTCCCCCGGACCGGCCGCGTACAAGGTGCGCCGGACCTCGCCGAGCATGGCCTGGATGGTCGGCGGGATCACAGGCGCACCTCGAAGCCGGCGAGCCGGCGCGCCACCGACGGGATGTCGGCGCGCATCGACAGGTCGAGGACGCCCTCGCGGGCGGGCACCACCTGGAACCGCTCGCCGAGGACGTCGATGGCATGCTGCACGGCGTCGGCGATCTCGAACTCGCCGCGCGGCGAAGGACCGATGGCGCGCGCGGCGTCGAAGATCGCGGGGCCGAACCGCCAACAGTTCATGCTGATCGGCGCGTCGCGCCCGATCCGGTCCCACACCGCCTCGTCCGGCTTCTCCACGATGCGCCGCAGGGCGCCCGACGGGTCCACGTCGAGCACGGCGTACTTGCCGACGCGGTCCTGGTCGATGTTCCCCTCACGCACCAGGGCCTCGCGCTCGAAGCCAGCCAGCCCCGGCCCGTCGAGGCTGCACAACCGCGCCATCACGCCGACCGGGTAGAAGTTGTCGGAATTGAGCACCAGGAACGGCTCGCCCGCCGTGCAGATCTCGGCGGCCAGCACGGCGTCCGCGGTTCCGAGCGGGCGCTCCTGT
>JARKSS010000325.1 GCA_029974175.1 Vicinamibacterales bacterium | reverse complement strand
GCCGCGTGGAGCCCGCGGCGGGGCGAGGCTGCCAGCCCCGAGCACCGCGCGCACCGATCGGCGGCCGGCCCGTCGCACCGCTCGAGATCGAGATCGAGCAGCTGGCCCCGGTGGCACAGCAGCCAGTAGTCCTGCAGCGTGACCACGGTCGGAACGCCGCGCTGCCGGCAGGCTGCCACGATGCCGGTGCTCAGGCAGGTGAGGTGGTGCACGTGCACGACGTCGGGGCGGTACTCGTCGATCGCGGCGCCGGCGACCGCGTCGATCGCGGCGTTCCGGTAGGTGTCCTCGAACGAGACGGCGCGCAGGAAAGTGTTGTTCACCAGGGTGACCGGCACGCCGCCCACCTCGTGACGCGTGACCGCCCACTCGGGCAGATCCCGGTTGGCAGCCCGCGCGAGCACGCGGACCTCGTGGCCCTGCCGCCGCAGCGCCCTGGCGAGGTCGAAGGCGTAGATCTCCGTCCCGCCCGTCGCGGCTGGAGGGAACCCGTGGACGACGAACAGGATCCGCACTCACACCCCTCGTACGCGAAGCAGCTCCCGGCCCAGGTCGGCCGACCTTGCCCCGAGATACTGCCCTAATGGAAAGGCGAAGGCGAGCGCGATCGCGCGCGGCAGCTCGGCAAGCCGCCGCGGCCAGGGGCGGCTTCCGGCGGCGACCCACCGTGCGTGCGAGGCGAGCGAGACGACGACGGCGCGGCCCAGGTGGGCCACCGAGGGGATCGTGCGCAGTCCGAAGAGGCGGCGCAGGCGCTGGTGCACGAGGTAGGTGCGCTTCAGCTCGTAAGAGGCGGGCCGGTCGTGCAGGTGACGCACGCGGGCCTGCGGCACGTAGGCCAGGCGGTAGCCATCGAGCATGACGTCTCGCGCCCACTCGAGGTCCTCTGCAATGGGGGCGCGCGCGAACGGGCGCCGGGCCCACACCGATCGGCGAATACAGGAGCAGACGTTGTCGAACGTGCACGCCTCCATCCGTTCCCACGGCGAGAGCGCTTCGTAGGCCGCCCGGCCATCAAGCTGCTGCACGCGTGGTGCGGCCGCCGCCGCGGCGTGCCGGGCCAGGTACGCACGCGCCACGCTGGCGGCCCCCTCGGGCGGCACCTGGCGGGCGTAGGTTCCCGCGAGCGCGCTGTCCTCGACGAGCGGGCTGACGAGCCGGGCCAGCCAGTCGCGCCCGTCCGGCTCGGCGTCCTGCGACAGCAGGACGACGAATGCTCCCCGGCAGGCCTCGATGCCGAGGTTGCGCGTTGCCCCGTGGTTGAATTCCCTGCGCGGGACGGAGATCACTCGCGCCCCCGCCTGCCGCAACCGCTCCCGCGTCCCGTCGGTTGACCCGGAATCTACAGCGACCACCTCGTACGGGAAGGGGGCCTCCTGGCGCCCGAGCGCCTCCAGCACCGAGGCCAGCCTCTCGCCGCCATTGAAGGTGAGCAGCAGGACGGATGCGAGCGGGTGCGGGGTGTCGCCGGGGCCGGTCACGCGCGCCTCCCCGAGACGAGGGCCTCGTAGCGCTGCTCCCATTCGCGGGCGTCCGCCTCGATCGACTTCACCGCCGGCCTCGCCGAGGCGAGCCGCCGCAGCCGAGCCGGGTCTTCGATCAGCGGGCGCACCGCGTCGGCGAGCGACCGCGCGCTGCCGGGCTCGAAGAGCACGCCGTTGACGCCGTCGGTGATCAACTCGGGGATTCCGCCCGTCGCGGCCGCGGCCACCGGCACGCCCGCGAGGAACGCCTCGTGGATGACGAGCGGCGAGTTCTCCGGCCAGAGGGAGGGGACCACCAGCAGGTCGAAACGGCCGTAGATCGAGGCGCTGCGTGAGGGTTCGAACGCTCCGCAGAACCGGACGGGGAGCCCATCGGCTGATTCGGTCAACTGCAGCGAGTAGCCGGGGAAGGTGTTCAGGCTGCCATGGATCTCGATCTCGAACAGGCCGCCCGGCCAGTACCTTGCCGCCTCGAGGAGCAGGTGCGGACCCTTGTGATGGACGAGGGTCCCCACGAACCCGATGCGCACCGGGTGTCGAGGCTCCTGAGAGCAGCGCTGAAGCGCCGCTCCGCTGTCGCGGGGCAGCGATCCTGTTCCTCCGTTGTACGGCACAAACCCTGCCGTCCCGTTGAAAGGGCGACCGGGCTCGTTGCGGAGCGTGGCAACGGGGAAGCCGTAGTCCGACACCACCACCTTCTCGGCAGTCAGGCCGAGCTGCTGGTGCGCTTGAGCCACCGCCTTCGACGGGGCGACGAAGAGATCGACAGCCTCGAAGACGCGAGCGACAGCGGCCAGCCGCTCGCCAACCTCGCTGGCCAGGACTGGAGCGACCCGCCTGGCGACCTTGCCCCGCGCCAGCGCCGCGGCCAGGCGCGGCACGCGCCGCGCGACCAGCCTCGCAGCCTCGATCAGGCGCCCGCCGGCCAGACCCGCCAGCCTGCCGACGGCGGCCGCCGACATCTGTGCCTGGAAGGGTGAGCGGGCGAAGCAGCTGGCGCAGCGGTCCGGGTCAATCCGGTCGCACACCGTTCCCTCGGTGACGTGGAGGCGCTGGCCCCCGGCGGGGCAGACGAGCGTGTGATCGTGCAGGGTCGCGACGACCGGAATGCCGTGGGCTTGCGCCAGCGCCGGGAGGTTGAACGACAGGTTCAGCAGGCTGTGCACGTGCAGCACGTCCGGCTGGGTCGCTTGAAGCACCTGGTCCAGGCGCCGATCGATCAGGGCAGACCGCCACGCGTCGGCAAACGATGCGGTCTCCCAGTTGTTGACCAGCTCGATGACCGGGATCCCCTCGTGGACGCGCCAGCACAGTGTCCCGTGCCGGCGCGAGGGGTCGAATTCCGCGGCCAGGACGTGGACGAAGTGGCGGGACGCCAGCTCGCGGCAGAGGTTGAAGGCGTAGATCTCCGATCCCGCCTGGTGGCGCGGCAGGAAGTCGTGGATGGCGTGCAGGATCCGCAACCGGGTGAGCACGTGTACTGGGTCGGGCGGCGCCCTCGTCGCCCTCGTGACGGCAACCTACGCGAACACTCCCACCTGCCCGCCCGTGTGCCAGAAGAGCACGGTGTCGGACTCGCGGAAGCGCCCCTCGCGAATCCAGGCGATCAACCCCGCGAGCGCCTTGGCGGTGTAGGTGTGATCCACGACCAGCGCCTCGGTGCGGGCCAGCACCGACTGGGCCTCGAGCGAGGCCTCGGTGGGGACGCCGTAGCCCTCGCCGATGAACCGCGTGTCCACCTCGATCGGGCGGGCGGCGGCCAGCTTGTGGCCGTCCATTCCCAGCAGCTCGCCGAGCCCCGCGACGATCCCCGACACCGTCGCACGCAGGCGGTCGGCCGGCTCGTCGGCGCTGATCCCGATCACGCGGGTCTTCAGGTCGTAGAGGACCTGCCCCGCGACCAGGCCGGCCTGCGTTCCGCCCGACGATGACGAGTGGAAGATGTAGTCGGGCGGCTCGTCCAGCTGCGACACCAGCTCACCGACGGCCCGGGCGAAGCCGGCCGCCCCCAGCGGGGTCGAGGCGCCAAGCGGGATGACCACCGGGTGCATCCCCTCGGACCGGAGCCGATCGGCGACCGCCTCCATCGCGGGGACTCGCTCCTCCCGCGTTGCGACGTACTGCACTTCGGCCCCGAAGAGCCGATCGAGCAGGGCGTTGCCGGTCGGCCGCGGCGGCGGCTCGCCGTTCGCGACGATCACGCACCGCATGCCAAGCCGCGCGGCCGCCGCCGCCGTGACGCGGCAGTGGTTCGACTGCACCCCTCCGGTCGTGATCAGCACGTCGGCATCGTCGTCGAGGGCGCGGGCCGCGAGCACCTCGACCTTGCGGACCTTGTTCCCCCCGAACCCGAACGACAGGGCATCGTCGCGCTTGACGAGCAGGCGGGGGGCGGCACCGAGCGCGGTGCGCAGGCGCGACAGCGGTTCGACTGGCGAGGGGTAGTGGGCCAGCGAGAACGACGGCAGCGTGCGCAGGGCGTCGAGTCCCGCGGAGAAGGTCATGCGCGGTATTCTATAGCTTCGTGTGAGTACGCTGCTCGAGACCCTGCAATCGGAGGAACCCTTCGTCGCGGCCGAACTCAGGCCGCCCCGCGCGGAGCTGGCGTCGGCGGCGGGAATGGATGCGTGGATCGACACCTACCACGCCGTGCGGTCGCTGACGCTCCAGGGGACCTCCGTCTTCCTCACTGACAGCGCCGTCGGCGTTCCCGAGGAGGACAACCTCCGCCACCTGACCGCGAACATCGGCGACGACGCGGCCCGCGACCGGATCGTGCCGATCCTCACGAGCAAGCACCCGCTCGAGTACTGCCTCTCGTACGCCGACCGGGCACGCCAGCACGGCTTCCAGTCGCTGGTGGTGCTCGGCGGGGACCGACGGATCGGGACCCCGCGCTCGGTGGAGCATGCGTGGCAGCTGCGGCAGGCGATTCGGCGGACGGGGTCCGACCTCGTGCTCGGCGGCTGGGCGAACCCTCACCGGTCTGCCGAGCGGCAGGTGGAATACCTCTGCGACCCGCGGTTCACCGGCGAGTACTACCTGACGCAGATCGTCTCGCACCACCACGTCGGCCCGGTCGCGCGTTTCCTCGAGGTGGCCGACGCCCGTGGCGTGACGATGCCGGGGATCTTCGGCGTCTTCTACTATCGGAGCGCCAACCCGAAGACACTCTCGCTGCTCGCCGATTTCATCACGGTGCCCGCCGGCGAGCTGACGCGCGAGTTTGCCGAGGGAACGCCGGCCGAGGAGGTGTGCGCGCGAACGCTGCGGGCGCTCAAGGCCCTCGGCGTGCGGCGCTTCTACATCAGCAACCTCCCGCTGGTGGGCACGGCCCGCACGCTGGCGCGGATCCGCGGCTTGGCAGGGATCTGAGGCCGGGCCGACGTAGTACTATTCGTTGCCAATGCCATCCCTGACCTTCCTCGGCGCCGCCCAGACCGTCACCGGCTCCAAGTACCTGCTCGAAGTGAACGCCTCGCGCGTGCTCGTGGACTGCGGCCTCTTCCAGGGGCTCAAGGAACTGCGCGAGCGGAACTGGGCCCCCCTTCCGGTTGCCGCCGAGAGCATCGACTCGGTGATCCTCACCCACGCGCACGTCGATCACTCCGGGTACCTTCCCCGGCTCGTTCGGGAGGGGTTTCGGGGCCGGGTCTTCTGCACGCCCGGCACGGCAGACCTCTGCCGGATCGTCCTGCCCGATTCGGGCCGGCTCGCCGAGGAAGACGCGCGCGAGGCGAACCGCCACGGCTACTCGAAGCACAGCCCGGCGCTGCCGCTGTTCACGGAAGAAGACGCGCTCCGGGCCCTCACTCATCTCCAGCCGGTCGGGTTCGATCGCCCGCTGCCCGCCGCGCCGGACGTCACGGTCACCTTCACCAACTCGGGTCACCTGCTCGGCTCGGCCTTCGCCAGCCTCGAGCTGGACGTGGACGGCGGCAGGCACGTCGTCTTCAGCGGCGACGTCGGCCGCTACAACCGGCCGGTGCTGCCCGATCCGTCGCCGCTCGAGTCGGCCGACGTGCTGGTGGTCGAATCGACGTACGGCGACCGCGCGCACGTGCCCGACGACGACGGGGTGAAGATGGCGGAGATCATCGTGCGGACCATCGATCGCGGCGGAAAGGTGATCATCCCCTCGTTCGCGATCGGCCGCGTCGAGGAGATCATCTGGTGGCTGAAGCGGCTCGAGGAGGAGGGACGCATCCCCAGCGTCCCCGTCTACGTTGACAGCCCGATGGCGGTCGAGGCGCTCAAGCACTACGCGCGGCGATCGGACGAGCTGGATCCCGACCTCCACGGTGTTCGAGGGGAGTTCGCCTCGTTCGTGACCCGGCGATTCACCACCGTGGCGACCCCGCAGCAGTCGGCCGAGCTGGTCGCCTCGCGCATTCCTTCGATCATCATCTCGTCGAGCGGGATGGCCACCGGCGGGCGGGTGCTCAACCACCTGAAGGCGGCGCTTCCCAACCCGCGGAACACCGTGCTGTTCGTCGGCTTTCAGGCGGCAGGCACGCGCGGCCGGCGCCTCGTGTCCGGGGAGCGCGAGGTGAAGATCCACGGCCAGATGGTGCCGGTCAGCGCGTCGATCGAGCAGCTGCACTCGATGTCCGCGCACGCCGACGGCGACGAGCTGATCCGGTGGCTGAGCGGCGTCGAGCAGCCGCCGAAGGCGACCTTCGTCGTGCACGGCGAGCCCGAGAGCGCCGAAACCTTCGCCGGGCGGCTGCGGCAGGAACTGTCGTGGCAGGCGAACGTGCCCAGGTACCTCGACGCGGTCGAGCTTCCCTGACGTGCCCTGTCACGTTCCGGAGAGCCCACGCCTCCGCGCCTTCAGCGTGCAGCGCGAAGGTGGTCGGGCTTCTGGTTCAGAAACCGGTGACGAGCAGATGGGTCTCCGCCATCCGCTCAGAGTTGTCGGCCCTCCTGACGCGTGCCTGGACCACGTACTCCCCTGGCGGGAGATTCCTCATGGTGAACCGCTGCTGTCGGGCAGCCCGGTCGCCGTCGAGGGACACCTCGCTCGAGCTGTAGAAATCCTCCGAGTCGGCGACGACGATCAGAGAGCGGTTGCGCTCGTCCGGCTCGAGAACGACGTTGAGGACGACGGTGGCAGGCGCCATGGAAACCATCGGGTTTGCCGTCACGGCCACGGGCTGGGACGCGACGGCCGACCCGGAGAGCAGGCAGCACAGGCCGACTCCAACGGCAAACTTCATCGCTTGACCCCCGCCCCCCGGGCGTGCAATTCACACGCCGGAATTCCGGCAGGGGTAGGCGGCCTGTCTCGTGCGTTCTCTGCGGCTCTGCGGTAATCGTCCGTGGGCAGGTCAGCGTGCGGGTCGCCCCCTTTAGCCCTGGAATGTTTCCTTCACCGTGGCGATGGTCTGCGCGCAGAGGTGGTTGGCCTCGGTCACCAATCCCTTTGTTTCGGACCGGCAGGTCTCGGCAAAGCGGGTGTCCTTCACGGACCCGAGATTGATCAAGACGTTGAGGACGCTGCCCTCGACCGCGGCGCGGGCCATCAGGGCGGCCACCCCGGCATCGGAGGCCGAGTTGCGGTTGCCGCGCGCGGCCGCGATCTGCGCCAGCTTCAGCGCCTCCAGGCACGTCCTCGCGGTCTCGAGCGGCACGCCGGTCGCCTTCTGGTAGCCGGCCTCGATCGCCGCGTCGCGCGCCGCGCGCTCCTCGGGGGTTCCCTTCGGCATCCGGTTCGCGGCCAGCACGGCGTTGAACGCCTCGGTGTCCTCGTCCACCGCCCGAACGAGGCGGTCCTTCACGGCCTGGGCACGCTCGGCGAGGGCTGACAACTCCGTCCAGGCGTCCTCGTACCCCTTCTTGCCGACCGTGAGGTTGGCCACCATCGCGGCCAGCGCGGCGGCAAGGCTGCCCGCCAGCGCCGACACCGAACCGCCGCCAGGGGCGGGCGACTCGGACGAGACCTCGTCCACGAACCGATCGACGGCCAGCGCCCCCAGCGGGCCGCGGGTTCGGAATTGGTACTCGATTACCTTTTTCGTCGGGTCGAAGGGACCGAGCTGATCGAGGCCGAGCGACCGGA